>NZ_PQCE01000069.1:0-308 GCF_002964725.1 Pseudoalteromonas sp. T1lg76 | reverse complement strand
AACTAGAATCTGCTGTTAGAACTCAACCTGTACGAGTGCCCACACAGATGATTGCTTCATATTTTTAAAGAACGTTGCGACTCGTTGTCGTTGCGGCTTTCACCGCGCTAGGGCTGCGCATTCTACGCTTTCCTAATTTGTTGTCAACACTTAATTTTGAGAAAGTTTCTTTTTTCAAGGAAAGTCTCAAAACTCAGTTTTACTTGACTCCCTGAGTTGCTAGCGCCTCGCTATGCGTTGCTGCCTGCCGTCTCAGTGGGGTCGCATTATAGGGAGATTCGATTTCGACGCAAGCCCTTTTTTAAAGA
>NZ_PQCE01000068.1:0-1130 GCF_002964725.1 Pseudoalteromonas sp. T1lg76 | reverse complement strand
ATGGCAAAAGAAAAGTTTGAACGCGTAAAACCGCACGTAAACGTTGGTACAATCGGCCACGTTGACCACGGTAAAACAACTCTAACTGCAGCAATCACTAACGTACTTGCAAAAGTATACGGTGGTACAGCTAAAGACTTCGCATCAATCGATAACGCTCCAGAAGAGCGTGAGCGTGGTATCACAATCTCAACTTCACACGTTGAGTACGACACTCCAACTCGCCACTACGCGCACGTTGACTGTCCTGGACACGCTGACTACGTTAAAAACATGATCACTGGTGCTGCTCAGATGGACGGCGCGATCCTAGTAGTAGCTGCGACTGACGGTCCTATGCCTCAGACTCGTGAGCACATCCTACTTTCTCGTCAGGTTGGTGTACCTTACATCATCGTATTCATGAACAAATGTGACATGGTTGACGACGAAGAACTACTAGAGCTAGTAGAAATGGAAGTTCGTGAACTTCTTTCTGAGTACGATTTCCCAGGTGACGACCTACCTCTAATCCAAGGTTCAGCTCTTAAAGCGCTTGAAGGCGAGAAAGAGTGGGAAGACAAGATCATCGAGCTTGCAGAAGCCCTAGATACTTACATCCCAGAGCCAGAGCGTGACATCGATAAGCCATTCATCATGCCTATCGAAGACGTATTCTCAATCCAGGGTCGTGGTACAGTTGTAACTGGTCGTGTTGAAGCCGGTATCATCAACGTGAACGACGAAGTTGAAATCGTAGGTATCAAAGAAACTACGAAGACAACTTGTACTGGTGTAGAAATGTTCCGTAAGCTTCTAGACGAAGGTCGTGCTGGTGAGAACATCGGTGCCCTTCTACGTGGTACTAAGCGTGACGAAGTTGAGCGTGGTCAAGTACTAGCTGCTCCTGGTTCAATCAACCCGCACACTAAGTTCGAAGCAGAAGTATACGTACTATCTAAAGACGAAGGTGGCCGTCACACGCCATTCTTCAAAGGCTACCGTCCACAGTTCTACTTCCGTACAACTGACGTAACTGGTGACATCCAACTACCAGACGGCGTAGAAATGGTAATGCCTGGCGACAACATCAAGATGACTGTTGAACTAATCTGCCCAATCGCGATGGACGAAGGTCTACGTTTCGCGAT
>NZ_PQCE01000009.1:0-154473 GCF_002964725.1 Pseudoalteromonas sp. T1lg76 | reverse complement strand
TTGGCTCCCCCTCCCCGACTCGAACGGGGGACCTGCGGATTAACAGTCCGTCGCTCTAACCAACTGAGCTAAGGGGGAAGCGCCTGTCTCTCAACGGGGCGAAATATTAATGACCCCACCTGCTAGTGTCAACTAATAAAATCGGCAAAAATAAAAAAAACGACTCGTTCGCCGTTTTTTCACTCAAATTGCCTGCTAAGCAGGCAAAAATGACCCCTGTTTGGGTTTCCCTGCATTGTCCCTCTGGTAATTTCATAGATTATTCGGCTCGTCAAAGGACAATCAAAGGCTTAGTTAAATTCTGCGAGGCCAAAAAATGAATGAAAATGGAACCTGGGTTTATCAGTGTAACAATGCTTTTTTGCCTATAGCGATCAAACCCTTATATTTAAAGGCTTCGATTAACTTATCCACGAAATCTGTGGATAAGTCTGTTTATTAATGGGGGGAATGCAGCATTGATAGGCGACAAGGAGCACTTGAGAAGAAAGCAATAGGTAAAATGCAAAAAACATTTCTTATATTTATCAATGAGTTATTTCGATATACTTAAAAGTTACAAAAAGTGACATTCTTATAATTAGAACTGAGGGGATAATGCCGCTGTTGTGCAAAAATACAGCGTTAATTTGTGCAGATGTTTAAAAGGTGTAAATTAATTGTTTTTTGACGGGTTTCATTTGTATATATCGCTGAACAACGAAAAATGAACATTTTTTATGCGCTAATTAAGCATGGAAGGGGAGGCTTCGATGCTTTAGAATAGAGCGCTTGTATCAGCAGCAATAAGCGTTGTTATGGCTAAAGCCGAACCTGCAATGATCCTCAGTGCGCCCATTGTGCCAACCTTACGCAAAATGACCATTCCGATGATCTTCGGGATGATCTTTTTAATGCTTTTCAATCTTGTTGATACCTTCTTTATCAGTATGTTGGGCACCGAGCCCTTGGCTGCCATTAGTTTTACTTTTCCCGTTACCTTTACTTTGATCAGTCTGGCCATAGGTTTAGGTATAGGCACTTCTGCGGTTATCGCAACCGCCTTGGGGTCTGGGCAGCAATCGCAAGCCCGTTTCGATGGTGCGGTGGCCCTGATGGTTTCGGCCTTCTTAGTCACAATACTGGCCCTAGTGGGTTATTTTTGCAGTGATCCTATCTTTTTATTACTGGGCGCCGAGCCGCAGTTACTGCCATTGATAGATGAATATATGCAGGTGTGGTTTTTAGCCAGTGTGTTGTTGGTAACGCCCATGATAGGTAATGCCGTGCTCCGTGCTAATGGCGATACCAAGACGCCGAGTCTGATTATGGGAGCATCTGGGCTGGTTAATGCGGTGCTCGACCCTATTTTGATCTTTGGTTTTGGTCCCATAGAGGCCATGGGCGTACGCGGGGCGGCCATCGCCAGTGCCATTTCCTGGTTAATCGGTGTTGCCGCGATTTTATATATTCTTATTGTCCATCGTCAGTTAATTGGTATTCGTTGTCGCACCCAGTCATTCGTCGTGGCGACGCGAAAAATCCTTAAAATAGGCTTGCCAGCGGCCGGGGCGAATATGCTTACCCCCTTAGCCATGGCGGTGATGACCGCCATTGTCGCCCACTTTGGTGCCCCCGCGGTGGCCGCCTTCGGCGTCGGTAGTCGGATTGAGTCCATTGCCTCTTTAGTAGTGCTGGCCTTATCTATGACATTGCCTCCCTTTATCAGCCAAAACTTTGGCGCCGGCAATAAGGACAGGGTGGAGCAGGCCTATAAGCAAACCCTGAAGTTTGTGATGTTTTGGCAATTTGCCATTTATTTGCTGCTTATAGTGGTGGCTCCTTGGATTGCCGGTGCGTTTGCCACTGAGGCTCAGGTGCGTGAGTTGATTAAGTTGTTTATCTATATTCTGCCCCTGACTTACGGTTTGCAGGGAGTGATAATCCTCACCAACTCGTCGTTTAATGCCCTGCACAAGCCCATGCATGCTTTGGTATTGAGTGTTGTGCGTTTGTTTGTGTTTTACGTACCGATAGCCTACCTGGGCAGCCTGATTGGCGATTTAACAGGCTTGTTTATCGGTGCCGCAGTGGGTAATTTATTAACGGCCATCGTTGCTTATTTGTGGTTCAGCCGCGAGCTTGAACGCCAAACCGTTTAACCAAGGGGTGTTATAGTGAAAGATGTTTTTGAGCTACATTCGAGTTATTCGCCCGGTGGCGACCAACCTACCGCCATTGCTCAATTGGTAGAGGGCCTGGAATCGGGCCTGGCGCATCAGACCCTATTAGGTGCCACGGGTACGGGTAAAACCTTTACTATGGCCAATATTATCGCCACCTTGAATCGCCCTACCATTATTATGGCGCACAACAAAACGCTGGCGGCGCAGCTCTATGGGGAAATGAAAGAGTTCTTCCCTAACAATGCGGTGGAATATTTCGTTTCCTATTACGATTATTATCAGCCCGAAGCCTATGTGGTTGCCAGCGACACCTTTATCGAAAAAGACGCATCGATTAACGAGCATATAGAGCAGATGCGCTTGTCGGCCACCAAGGCCCTGTTGGAGCGCCGTGATGTTATTATCGTTGCCTCTGTGTCGGCCATCTATGGTCTGGGCGATCCCGACTCTTATATGAAAATGATGCTCTTGCTTAAGGTTGGCGATACCCTTGACCAAAGGCAGATGTTGCGTCGTTTGGCCGAGCTCCAGTACACCCGCAACGATATGGACTTCAGTCGCGGCACCTATAGAGTGCGCGGTGAGGTGATTGATATCTTCCCTGCCGAATCGGACGATATTGGCGTGCGGGTGGAAATGTTCGATGATGAAATCGAGCGTCTTAGCCTGTTCGACCCCCTGACCGGGCAGGTGCAAAAGAACCTGGTACGTGCCACCATTTATCCAAAAACCCACTATGTGACGCCGCGAGAGAAGATTTTAGGCGCTATCGACAAGATCAAGGTCGAGCTTAAAGAACGTCGCCAGCAGTTGCTCGACGACAATCGTCTGGTCGAAGAGCAAAGGGTGTCACAGCGCACCCAGTACGATATCGAAATGATGCAAGAGCTCGGTTATTGCTCCGGCATTGAAAACTACAGCCGTTATTTGTCTGGGCGCGCCCCCGGCGAGCCGCCGCCAACCCTATTGGATTATCTGCCCGATGACTCCCTGATGATCATCGACGAGTCCCATGTTACCGTGTCGCAGATAGGCGCTATGTACCGCGGCGACCGCTCGCGCAAAGAAAACCTGGTGGAATACGGCTTCCGTTTGCCTTCGGCCATGGATAACCGGCCCCTCAAGTTTGAAGAGTTTGAGGCGATTGTGCCGCAAACCATCTATGTATCGGCGACCCCCGGCGATTATGAGCTGAATAAATCAGCTGGCGAGGTGGCCGAGCAGGTCATTCGTCCCACCGGTTTACTCGACCCTCAGCTAGAGGTGCGCCCGGTCAGTACCCAGGTGGACGATCTGCTCTCGGAAATTTACCAGCGCGTGGAAATAAACGAGCGCGTCTTGGTGACCACCTTAACGAAACGCATGGCAGAGGATTTAACCGACTACTTAAGCGACCACGATGTTAAGGTGCGTTATCTGCACAGTGATATAGACACTGTGGAGCGCATGGAAATTATTCGTGACCTGCGCGCCGGGGTCTTCGATGTGCTTGTGGGTATTAACTTGCTTCGTGAAGGTTTGGATATGCCTGAAGTGTCTCTGGTAGCCATTCTCGATGCCGATAAAGAAGGCTTTTTACGCTCTGCTCGCTCCTTGATTCAAACCATAGGTCGTGCCGCCCGTCATATTAACGGTAAGGCAATTCTGTACGGCGATGTGATCACCAAGTCCATGCGCCAGGCCATGGACGAAACCGACCGTCGTCGTGAAAAACAAATTGCCCACAATGAAGCGCACGGCATTACGCCGCAGGCACTGAATAAGCGCATTACCGATGTGATGGATACAGGAGAGACGCCCAAGCAACAGCCAAGCGGTGCCCGTAAGGCAGGCAAGGGACGTAAGGGCGGTGATACTGAGGTGGTGATGGATGCGACGCAAATCGCCAAGGAGATCACCCGCTTGGAAGCGCAGATGCATGAATTTGCCCGAGCCCTGGAGTTTGAAAAGGCGGCGCAGGTGCGTGACCAGGTGCATCTATTGCAACAGCAACTGATCAAGAGTTAACGCTGGAGCCACTCCAGCGTTAACTTAAGCAATTACAGTTTTTTTGCCGCTTAATTTATTGCTCTGTTTGTCTTCGTACATGCGTTTATCGGCCTGTGCCAGCAGGGCGGCGATATCCAGGGTGCACTCGGTGTGGCAACTAAAGCCGCAGCTGATCGATGGATATATGATATGGCCCTTATAGTTTAGCGGTGAGCTCTCAATATGCAGGCGCAGCTTTTCGACTATGGCGGCAATTTGTTCGTCGCTGTTGATACGATGTAAGAGCACTAAAAACTCATCACCGCCGAGGCGGGCGATAATGTCCGAGTCGCGCAAGGTGCGCTGTAATTCCTTCGCTATATGCACCAGCAGTGCGTCCCCACAATCATGGCCGTAGCTGTCATTTACCGCTTTAAAGTCATTTACATCGATATTGATAATGGCAAAGTACTTGTGTACATCCGAGCCTCGGGTGAGGTCGTCCAGATGCAGCATAATGGCACGGCGGTTGGCGAGCAGGGTGAGGTCGTCTTGCAAGGAGGTGGCCTTGACTAAAAAGTAGGCGCGCACCAAGATGGCGACAGATACAAATAACACCAGGCACAAGAGCGCCCCAAGGGCACGAATAAGGGTGGCATGACGCTGGGGCTCGGCATTAAACTTTGCCGCCAGTGCCCAGCGACCATTGGGAAGATGTAAGGGCAAGATCACATCGGCATGCGTAAAGGTGTCGGCATCACCATAAAACACCAAGGAGCCCTCGGCGGTGTTTTTTAATGCGTATTGCACCTGCTCCTGAGAGTCCAGCTCCAGCAAATGATAAAGGGTAGTAATGTCCAATACCAGGCTTAGGGTGCCCCAGTAACTGCTCTTATCGGCGGGGGTGGCAAACAGTGGAAACTGAGCCAACAGTGCCTCACCGCCTTGCACCAGAGTGAATGGTCCGGCGAGCACCACGGATTGAGTTTGTTGCGCCTGCTCTATGGCGGCAAATTGTTTTTCATCGGTGCGATAGTCAAACCCTAGGGCTCTTTGATTGCCTTCTAAGGGATAAACATATTGGACTATATTGTTTGGAGCCAGGGTGATACTGCGCACCAGTTGCGAGCGCGCCACCAATTGGGCGGCGATATGCTGCCAATGCTGGGCGGTAAATTCGCGATTGATATTGGCAATAACCACCAGACTTTCGGCGGCAAAGATCTCTTGATTCAAGGTGGTTTCAAGTTTGGCACGCAGCAAGGCCGATTGTTTACGCAGGTAGAGTTGCTCTTCCACATACTCTTGTTGTTGATAGAGGTGAGCAAAATACTCGATCACAAAGGCACTGGCCCCCAAATAAAGGGTGCTGAGCAAGATAAGCAGGAGTATGGAGCGTCTTGTCATATTAGGTGCACTGTACGGCTTAAATTCAGAGGTTATTTATCTCTTGTTCGACACTAAATCCTTTCTCCGTGACTATGGCTTCGAGCACCTGTATCCGCTCTTTAAGCTGGCTGATTTGCGCTGACATTGTGTCTGTTTGCTGGCTTGCCGCCTGGTATTGATCTTGTAGCTTGGAGAGTTGCTGGCCTTGTCGGCGCTGCGTGCGCAGGCCGAAGCTAAATGCTAAGGCTGCGATAATCAGCAGTAATATCATGTATATAAGCATGGCTATATCTTGCTAGCGAGAATAATCTCAGTATAACTGCAAAATGCCACAAGGCCACTGATGGGGCAAAATTATCAGTGGCTTAGGTAGAAAGAGGGGGCTTAAGCTTCGTACGGCAGGGGATCGACGGCGTTATTAAGGGCAAATGCTTCTAAACGCTCCTGACAGGCACCGCACTTTCCACAGGCTTGCTCGCGGCCATTGTAGCAGGTCCAGGTCTGGCTGTAGTCCAGGCCCATTTTCAGACCGTCGGTGAGAATGTCGATCTTGCTGTTATCTAGGTAAGGACAAACGATTTCAACTTCGTCATAGTTGGCGATACGGCACACATCGTCCATTTTCTTCACAAACTCAGGGCGGCAATCCGGATAGATGGCGTGATCACCCGAGTGCGCACCGTAAAATACCTTGCTGGCCTTCAGTGACACCGCGTAGCCCACCGCCAAAGACAATAAGATCATATTGCGGTTAGGCACTATGGTGCTCTTCATGCTTTCTTCTTCGTAATGCCCTTCCGGCACGTCGATATCGTCGGTCAGTGACGAGCCGCCAATTAACTGATTAATTGCGGAAATATCGACTATCTTATGATTAACGCCGAGTTGCTCGCACACTTGCTTGGCTACTTCCAGCTCTTTGACATGGCGCTGGCCGTAGTTAAAGGAAAGGGCATAGACCTCGTGACCTTGACGAAGTGCCTTATTGAGCACGGTAAAGGAGTCCATGCCACCGGAATATATTACAACGACTTTTTCTGCCATTTGCCTGCGAGCCTTTTAATCATAGAGGTTTACGTTAGGGCGCGGTATACTACAGGGTTTGAGCTTAGATCACAATTATTCGCCGTTGGCATTTGCTTTAGGTCGGGTATTTGTGAAGAGCGATTGTTAAGTTTTAGCAGCAGGTTAGATTTTTGTACCAAATAAACGAGATTTTTGAAACCATCCAAGGGGAAGCCAGTTTTACCGGTACGCCCTCAATTTTTGTGCGTTTACAGGGCTGTCCTGTGGGCTGCTCCTGGTGTGATACCAAACAAACCTGGGATGCCAAAGACAGTTATGTGGTGTCCTTGGAACAAACGGTGGAAAAAAAGTCCGACTCCGAACATTGGGCCAAGGCCGATGCCGAAGATATTTTGGCGCTGTTCCAAAGCCGTGGCTATCGCGCCAAGCACGTGGTGATCACAGGCGGTGAACCTTGTTTGTTTGACCTCAATCCGCTGTGTGAACTTCTGCATCAGCATGGCTACAGCACCCAAGTCGAAACCAGCGGCACCTTTGAGATCAAAGTGCCGGCGCAAACCTGGGTGACGGTATCGCCGAAAATCAATATGCGCGGTGGTTATGAGGTGCTGGCCAGCGCCATGAAGCGCGCCAATGAAATTAAACATCCGGTGGCGATGCAAAAGCATGTGGACGAGCTAGAAGAGCTGTTTAAAGCGACCGGTGTGCACCCGCGACTGGTCTATCTGCAGCCCATCAGTCAAAAGGCCAAGGCAACAAAACTGGCCATAGATACCTGCATCAAGAAAAACTGGCGATTATCTGTACAGGTGCATAAGTATCTGGGGATTAACTAGGCTTGGCTCATTAAACATAAAAAAAACGCGGCTTAAGCCGCGTTTTTTGTCTTTCTAATTAAGCATTATCAGCCAAATAGTCGATCACCACCTGGTGATGATCCTTGGTTTTAAACTTATTGAAGACATGTTTAATCTTGCCGTCTTGGCCGACTAAAAAGCTGATGCGGTGAATGCCATCGTACTCTTTACCCATAAACTTCTTTAAACCCCATACGCCGAAATCGTCAGCCACCTTGTGGTCTTCGTCGCTTAACAGCTGGAAGTTAAGTTCTTTTTTGGTTTCAAAGTTCTTCAGTTTCTTCACCGGATCCGGGCTGATACCCACAGCCACTGTATTAAACTTGGCCAACTCGGCCTTATGATCGCGCAGTTGCTCTGCTTGTACTATGCAGCCTGGAGTCATGGCCTTGGGGTAGAAGTACACTAAAACTTCATGGTCCTTTAATAGCGCTTCTAGGCTAACCGCTTCGCCGTTTTGATCCTCAAGGGTGAAAAGTGGCGCTTTATCGCCCGCTTGCAAGGTGTTCATAATGCTGCGTCCTTATCTGATCCGCTTAAAAGTATAATCTATGTTCAGGCGTTGAGATAACGCCTCAAAGGCCACCTTAAAGGCATCAATATCAAGCTCTTGTGGCACATTAAACTCGAGTTCACAGCGCATTTGAATGTCGTCGCCTTGCGCGTAGGTGTCCGATTTTAAAGAGCAGATGCTGATATTGTGTTCGGCAAAATAACCGGTGATCTTACTCAGGGTGCCCGGCGTGTCTATACCCATGTATTCCAAGGTATAACCGCCACTAAAAAGCTCTTCGGTGTGGCTGGAGGTGCGTTTCATCATGGTCAACAGCCCCAGCTCCATGCCTTTATTTGGCAGCAGGTGCTCGACTCGGCTAATGGCAGCCATATCGCCGCACAGCAGCATAATAAAGGTGAGTTCATTGCCTAAAATGGCAATGCGGCTGTCGGTGATATTGCAGTGACAATCGCTGACCAATTGCGTTAAGGCGCTAACCACCCCGGCTTGGTCTTCGCCAATTGCGGTGATCACTAACTGTTGTTTGGCCAATTCGCCCATTGATTTGCCCTTGCTAAATGAAAACAATCTTTTGGCGGCGCAGTGTAGCATAAACGGGGTTTTAAAGGGCAACTTTTAGCCGTACCTTGCTTTATTACCTTTTCGATGGCGACATTCTTGTTTTTAACCTCGTGTAAAAGTACCATAGTGAAAATTTTTATAAGCCATTGCTGTGCGCCAGCACAACACTGGTGTGGGTGTCGATACTCGGGTTGAACGCCTTGGTATGATAGGCAAGACAACTAAGCCGTTGTTAAGTTGAATCTGACACTGAACCAATTACCACTCACTGACTCAAAGTCCGTACAATAATAATGGTGAGTAAAGGAGAACAACAAAGTGCAGTATTGGATCCCTAAAGTATTGATCTTGAGTGCTTTAGTCACTTTGAGTGGCTGTGGCATTTTTACCAACGAGGCACACCACAAGCGTAACTATCAGGCGAATCAGCCATTAGTGACCCCTCAGGGACTCGATGCACCGCGCCAGGACCCTACCTATAAGGTGGACGTGGCGAGCTACGATAACAGCGAAGACGCCAAGACAGTTAAGCCGCCAATGCAGATTATGCCTATTGCCCAGGGCAGCTGGATTGAAGAAGGTGACAAGGTAGCCAGGGTTTACTTCGATAAAAACGATGGTATTGAAGATCTTGACCAGTTTATTTTGGCGGCCGTAGAAGGCGTTCTGGAAAACTACAACACACCTGTGACCAATAGGTCACAAACCAGCATCGAAAGTGATTGGTTTTCTATCGTAAAAGTTGAAGAAGGTTGGTTATGGGACGATGAAATCGTTGCCGAACAGCGCTACAAGTTTACCGTTGAAGAAAAAGATCACCAGCGCACCGCGTCTTTGCGTGCCGAGATGATTGATTATCGCTCGCAGCAAGTGCCGCTAACGCCTCTATTACAACAACGTTTGGAAACCCGTGCCCTTAATGGCGCGATTGCCGAATTCGATTATCGCTACCGTCAGTTACAGGTCGAACTGCGCCAGCGCCAAGGCATTATCTCTCTGGCTTTAGGCTTTGATAATCAAGGCAATGCGGCGCTGATCACCGAGCAGGACAAAAACCTGGTGTCAGAGCGCTTCAGTGCCTTCTTAGAGCGTCTACAATTTACTATTATTGAAGTGGATGCCGAAAAAGGCCGTATTATTGCCGACTACACCCAGCCTGAATCTAGTGTATGGGATTCGATTTGGGGTGAAGAGGCAATGCAATTGCCTTTAGAAGACGGCCAATATCAGATTCTATTGGATAACGCCAAAGTTGGCGGTACCAGCATTACCTGGATGGATAAAGACGGTGAGGTGCTTGAGCCCGGCACCATGAATGATTTACAGCAAGCCCTAGTAACGGCCCTGCGTGCTCGCGGGATTCAACTGTAATCATCTGATTTTGCTGTAAAAAAGGAAAGGGGTTGAGTCACCTTTCCTTTTTTATTTGGAGCTAAAAGAGGCAGGGCAGCCCAAAGATAACAAAGAAAATAAGTAACGATTATGACAACAAGCCAGCCACGGTCAATGACCAACACTTTACTGACGTTTTTAATTCCCTCGCTGATCGGCGTCTTTCTCTTTATGGTGCCTATCCCCTGGGATGGTCAGATAAAAATTAGCGTGGCGATTTTGGCGGATATGTTACGTCAAGCCCTAGCGCCCATCGCCAGCACCTTGCTGTTGGTGATTATTTGTATGACCGGCCTGTTATCCTTGTTGATGACCCTGATACAACCGCGCTCCCTGTTTGAAAAGCCCATGATTCGCCATCTCTTCCTGGTAACCCCGACCTGGCTGGTTGTGCGCCTTGTGGGCATGGTGTTTGTGGTTATGACCTATTTCCAGCTTGGCCCCAAGGCTATCTACTCAGACGCTACTGGCGCCTTTGTGTTGACTGAGTTGCTGCCGTTACTGCTTACCGTGTTTATTCTGGCTGGCTTCTTATTGCCACTGCTTTTGAATTTCGGCTTGCTTGAGCTGGTTGGTACCCTGTTTACCAAGATTATGAAACCCTTGTTTGGTGTGCCCGGCCGTAGCGCCGTAAACTGCGCTGCTTCTTGGCTTGGCGATGGCAGTGTCGGTATTTTGATGACCGCCAGACAATATGAAGAAAAGCATTATACGCAAAAAGAAGCGGCCATTATCGGTACCACCTTCTCGGCCGTGTCTATTACTTTCTGTTTTGTGGTTATAGGTCAGGTTCGCCTTGAGCATCTATTTGCGCCCTTCTATTTAACCGTGTGTTTGGCCGGTGTGGTGTGTGCGCTGATTCTGCCGCGTATTCCTCCTCTTAGCCTGAAGAAAAATATTTATGTCGATGGCACCAGCCAATGCGACGACAACGAGGCGGTGCCAGAGAATAAAAGCCTGTGGCGTCAGTCAGTGGATATGGCTCTTGATAAGGCGCGCCATGCCAAAGGAGTAAAAGGCACGGTAGAAGAAGGCCTGCACAATGCACTGGATATGGTGTTTGCTGTGTTGCCTGTGGTAATGGCCGTGGGTACCTTTGCGCTTATCGTTTCTGAATATACGCCGGTATTCCAATGGCTGGGTAAACCCTTTATTCCTTATCTTGAACTTTTGGGTATTCCCGAGGCGGTGAAGGCTTCAGAAACCATAGTGGTGGGTTTTGCCGATATGTTTATCCCGTCGATTTTGGCGGCGTCGAATATCGACAGTGAAGTAACGCGCTTTATTATCGCGGCCATGAGTGTGACCCAGTTGATTTATATGTCGGAAGTGGGCGCGCTCTTGCTGGGCAGTAAGATCCCAGTGAATATTTTTGAACTCTTTGTAATTTTTATTTTGCGTACCCTGATCACCTTGCCAGTGATCACCCTGATGGCAAAATGGCTGGTAGCCTAGGGTTTTCCTAGGCACATACA
Source organism: Pseudoalteromonas sp. T1lg76 (assembly GCF_002964725.1). Classification (NCBI taxonomy): domain Bacteria; kingdom Pseudomonadati; phylum Pseudomonadota; class Gammaproteobacteria; order Alteromonadales; family Pseudoalteromonadaceae; genus Pseudoalteromonas; species Pseudoalteromonas sp. T1lg76. The sequence continues at coordinate 143,123 of NZ_PQCE01000009.1, read as the reverse complement.
CCAAGGCTTTAGGACTCTTTATCGTCGCTCTTTGAGTCCTGTTGCTTGGCCTTTTCGGCAAGGCTGCGTTTGGCCTTTTCGATAGGGTCCTGATTGAACTTTTTAAGGTCCATTTTCGCCGAATATTTTAACAGTGCGATATTGCTCCAGATCACCGCCAATACCAAGACGATGATCAGGATTACATGCCAGGTTTGCATTGCAGTGTCCGCTATATTAAGTGCAGGGTAAGGGAGTGCCCTTTATAACTGACAACCTAGTTGCGATGCAACATCTAGAACGATTTAGTGGAGTCTTCATAGGCTATGGAAAAGGTACTAATTTGGCCGGAACAATATCCGTTATTACTCAAAGGACTTATTGAGCAAAACGGCGCCTTTATACTCGATGCTTTGGAAGCATGGCCAGCTTGTAGTACAAAAATCGAGGAAGAGGTCAGCACCACCACGCTGCCACCTCTGTATTATCTAATTTGGCTGCAGCCGCGTGACCCTTTTGAAGAGTGCACTTTCCAGCATATCAGCGACGTTGACGAGCAGGCTCTGCGTTATATTCAGGCGGCTAAAGAATATTTCCTGAGCAATGACTACACCGCCGAGCAAATCAGCGAAATGCTGCTTGCACGTCTGGCTCAGTACGCCGATATTAATGCGCAAATTCAGGTTGAATCACCGCTTTCGCTTGCCAAGCTGTTGTTTGAGCAGCGCTATTTTTCTTTGTTGGCGGAGCTGTTGGAGCGCGATGTAAAGCTGAGCAGCGCTGATATCTTGCTGCTTTGGCAGGAAGTGGATTTTCGCCCTAAACTGGAGCCTTATCTGCCGGATTGTGCGGCAGACTTGCCTGATTTACTGGAAGCGGCGAAGACCGAACTTATCCAGGGCCATGACTTTTTCACCCTGTTGCAGTGCCTCTCTAATGAGGAGAATCTGCAACAGCTGTTAGAGCAGGCCTTACTGGCTCATTTACACAGTGAGCATGCCAAACAAAGCCTGGCGATGCGCTTTATTGAACAGGGCGCACGGGGCAGTGAACAAAACGAGCAAGGGCAAACGGCACTTATGTTGGCCGCCGAGAAAGGCTTTGTCAGTGTGATTGAAGCCTTGCTTAACCACGCATCGCTCGATGCCAAGGACCATCAGGGTAACAACGCCTTGCACTATGCGGTTGGCGCCGACAACGGCAATTGTTTAACCGTGCTGCTGCGCGCCGGTGCGAATTTCCATGCTAAAAACAATGCCGGACTGAGCTGCTATCGCTATGCGGTGGAGCAAAACCGTAAGGCCTTAGTGCGTCTTATGGAGCGCGAGTTTGGCATCAAGGAATTATCACCTCAGGGTCAGTATATGCGTATTGCCAAGGTGCATGCCCTGCATGCCTTGGTAATGTTGCTCCTGCCGCTGCAACTGTTTTTCTTTTTTGATGACGGTATTGACTATAAAAGCGAGCTGACCATGGTCTTTACCATGCTCTCCGTGGTGGCGATATTCTTTGCTATTAGCCTAAAGCGCTGCGCCTTGTATCCGCAGTTGCGTCATCCATTTGGGCTTGGCTTATTAAGGGTGGGCTCTGTGCTGTCCTTGTTGGCGCAATTGGCATTGCTGAGCGTGGTAGGGCTGGCATTCTTAAGTCAGCTGGGTGGCTAAGCTCTGATACCAATTCACTTAAATAGCTAATCATTCTAGTGGGCTAAATATCGTGCTTACTGCGTTGGAATTTTTCTATGTAGAATAACTACATAAAAAAATTCCGCCTTGTTATCACATCATTTATCCAGCACTATCTCTGATCACATACTTAACAGAATTGGTATGATTGGCTAAATCATAATTCCAAACTAAAAACGCCGAGCGAGTAGCCCGGCGTTTTTGTTATTGCTTATCCTGATTCTGGCGGTGATATTCCTGCGCTGCCTTTTCATTGGCTAAATCGTCTTTTAATTTACCCACTTTTAAGCCTAACTCCTGGCCGCGATAACGGGCATAGTAGGTGCAGCCGATAAACATACAGCTGGAAAAGACCAGCTCCAGTATCACCCAAAGGCGCTCGTCCGGGCTGACCCATAGCAGGGTAAAGCCATGAATAAAGTAGATCATGACGATAAAGTTGGCCCAGGCATAGGTATAGGGCTTGTCCTGAATAATGCCTTTAAGGGGCAAGAGCAGGGGCACTATATACAGGCCAAAGGTAAAGGCGAAGCTGTAATCGCTGCGCGGCGAAAAGACAAACAGCCACAGGGGCATTAATAGCAACAGGCCGATATAACCGACCAGCGCCAGACGCTGATAACGCTGAGTCAGCGGCTTTTTGGCGATATTAGTCATTGAGTTTTCTCGCTAAATTAGCCAAACGCCGACCAAGGGCTTGGCAAATCTGTTTTTCATCATTGCTGAGCTGGGAATTATTATCCAGACCAGAAACATGGCTGGCACCATAAGGGGCACCGCCTGTAGTAGTGGCATTGAGAGCGGGCACGTCATAGGGTACACCCACCAACAGCATGCCGTGATGCAATAAGGGGATGCTTAGGTGCAACAAGGTGGTCTCATTACCGCCGTGCATACTGCTTGACGAGGTAAAGACGCAAGCGGGCTTGTCGATCAACTGACCCTTAAGCCAGATATCGCTGCTTTGCTCCCAAAACGATTTAGCCTGGGATGCCATCATGCCAAAGCGGGTCGGCGTGCCAAAGGCCAGGGCGGCGCAGTCGATAAGCTCTTGCTTATTCACCTGAGGGTGAGCGCCATCGTCACAGATACAACGTAACCAGACATCGCAGCCTTGTGCTTCTATGCTGTCGGCGATTTCTTCCGCCAGCGCCTGCACACTGCCACTACGAGAGTGGTAAAGCACCAAAATCGGTGCCATTAAATGATCTCCAGGGCATTTTCAGGCGGTCGGCCAAGCACTGCTTTGTCGCCGTTAACTACGATAGGTCGCTCGATCAGCTTAGGATGGGCGTGCATGGCATTAAGCAATGCCTGCTCGTCCTGCTCGTTTTGTAATTCCAGCTCTTTGTACAGGTCTTCTTTGGTACGCATTAGTTCGCGCGCCGAGCCAAAACCCAGCTTGGCAACTAACTCGCTTAAAGTTGCAACGCTTGGCGTTTCTTCCAGGTATTTAACGATAGTGACCGGCGTGCCTTGCTCTTCAATTAAAGCCAGGGTTTGGCGCGACTTTGAACAGCGCGGATTATGATAAATAACGACAGACATAATAATTCCTTAAATACAGATAATGGCGATAGTGTAAAAGATACTGGCGGTTAAGGGTAGGGGCGCGCCACCTGAGGGGTGTTTTTTATACCAATTCTGTCAAGTATGTGGGCATGATATTTAGCTTCACTAGAATGACTAGCTATTTAAGAGAAGTGGTATTAGCCAACCTGGCAGAATTTCCAGGTTGGCTGGGTGTACTTATAGCCTTGAAAGCTCTTTTTGCATGGCCCGGTATTGGCTAAGCAGGGCTTTTAAGCGTTTTTGCTTAAGGGCCTCGTTTGGCTCGATATGGTTAAGCGCCTTTTGCACCTCGTCGGCGGCCTTCATATAGGCACCATATTGGGCCAGTAAGTCGGCATTGGCTTCATGGTAGGCGGCTCTGTTTTCCTGATGTTTGTAGGTGTCGGTCAGCAATTGCTTGGCTAGGATATGATCGGGTTTTTCCAGGGCAAAGCTGCGTAGCAGGTCTTCGGCCAGCTCGTACTGTTTAGCCTCAATGGCGGCGTGGGCGTAGTTCAGGGTGATCACTTGGTTGTTCGGGCGCAGTTGATGGAAAGGGCGAAGATGCTCTACGGCCTTTTCCGGCTCGCCTTTACCCACATAGTAATCGGTCAGTGAGTCGAGATAGAAAAGGTTGTCCGGGGTTTTTTGCAGGAGTGCATCAAGCAAAGATTTTGCTTCAGCGAATTTCTTTTGGTCGATCAGGGTTAAGGCTAAACCATAACGTAACGCCGAGGTATCGCCAAAACTGTGCTCTTTGAGCAGCTTGCGAAACTGGGCTTCGGCATTTTCACTGTCGCCATTAAAGCGGGCAATGACCCGGCTTTTGGCAAGGTGAAATAGCAGGTTATCTGCATAGGGTCTGTCTTGATATTGCTGTGCCCGCAGACGCACGTCACTCACCCGGCTTTGCGGCAGTGGGTGGGTCAGCAAGAAGATAGGCGGTTTTTGCTTATAGCGAATTTGTGCCGATAATTTGGTTAAAAACTCTCCCGAGGCCTTAGGGTCAAAACCGGCTTCGTACAAGGTCCGCATACCTATGCGGTCCGCCTCTTGCTCGGCGCCGCGGCTATGGGTGAGCTGACTTAGCGCACTTTGCGTTTGCGTGCCTGTAATAATGGCCAGACCGGCATCGGGAGAGACCATGGTTGCCAACACACCGGCGATAAGGCCGGCTATGGTCAGGCCCGAGTTGTCCTGCTGTTGTTGCAGTCGGCGCGCTAGGTGGCGCTGAGTCACGTGGGCGATTTCGTGTCCAAGTACAGAGGCTAGCTGACTTTCGTTATCGGCCTGAGCGATAAGCCCGGTATGTACGCCAACATGGCCGCCATAGAAGGCGAATGCATTGATTTCCTTGTTATTGATCCAGAAGAAAGAAAAAGGAAAGCGGATATCGTCGGCGTGGGAGACCAGCTGGTTGCCCAAGCCGCGCAGGTATTCATCGAGCACGGGATCGTTGATCACTGGCGAGCTGCCACGAATTTGCATCATCATTACATCGCCTATGATGCGTTCCTTTTCTATCGGCATAGCCTGTAATGCCGAGGTGCCTAAGTCGGGCAGCTCAAAAGAGTTTTGCGCGTGGGCCCCGGTCACACTGGTAGCCAATACCAAAGCGCATAACAGCAGACGTCTAAATAACATATTATTCCTTGCGGTCTTTGTCTTTATTTTGCAACAGGCGTTTAATACCCAATTAAATAGCTAGGATCTGTTTATCTTTGCGGTTAAATACATCCATGAAGCTTGGTTACATCGCGCATCTATGCGCTCACCTCGCTAAGCTGCGAAGCATTGCTTCGGTCTTGCTCGCCTATGTAGAATAACTACATAAGAAAAATTCCGCCTTGTTTTCACATCATTTATCCAGCGCTATATCTGATCACATACTTAACAGAATTGGTATAAGCAATCTGAAGCTTATAAGTGGCGTATAATTAATTGGTCTAGCCATTGTTGTTTAGTGCTTCAGACCCTGCGCATGCGACGAACGTTCACTTTCAAGGGCAATAAAGTCCCGCTAGTATGCACTTTCCTAAGTACATGGAAGATGAATGAGCCGCGCCTATTCGCCTTTGTGTATTTGACCATACTAATCTTAGGATAAACGAATGTGGCGATGCTTTTAAGTGTTTTTACGGTATTATGCCTTACGCGCCAAGGCCCTAGCTAAGGTTTGCACATAAGCAAACGTCTTATACAAGGCCCGCTAGATGCAAAGAATATTTAAAAAGTATGTGGTTTAATGGGATTACCGCCAGAAGCTATGAAAAATTCGGATCTACGCTGTTATCACTGTCCTGAGCTGTTTGTTCGTTTTAAACTGGCGTTAATGGCGGCGCAGGCCGAGCAGCAGGATATCGCCTTTATGCTTAAGGGCGACGATCTACAAGGTATCAGTGATATTAAGCGTTATTTAACCAAACAAAAGCTAGCATTCACTGTCACAACAACGGCAGAACAATTAATAATAACCGTGGAGAGAGAAACTCGTGTTTGAATTTGTGCGCTCGTGGTACCAAAGAAAATTTTCCGATCCTCACTCGGTGACCCTGCTTTTACTCTTGCTCTGCACTTTTGCCGTGCTCTATTTCTTCGGCGCGCTATTAATGCCTGTGCTGGTTGCCGTGGTGATCGCCTATTTATTGGATTGGCCCGTGGTGCGCTTGCAGCGCTTAGGTCTGTCACGGACTTTGGCCACCATGCTTGTGGTCAGCTTATTCTGCTCCCTAGTGGTAGGCACCTTGTTCGGCTTTGGCCCGATCCTGTGGCAACAAACCAGTAATTTACTGCAAGAAGCGCCCACCATGTTGGAGCAGGGAAAACATTATCTTATGCATTTACCTGTCGATTATCCTACCTTGATCACCCCGGAGCAGGTGCGCACCCTAGTTGCCAGTGTCGAAAGCAAGGCGATGGAGTTCGGCCAGGTGCTGGTGTCGGTGTCCCTTACTTCGCTTAAAGATGTGGTGGCTTGGTTGATCTATCTGGTGCTGGTACCGCTGCTGGTGTTCTTTATGCTCAAAGATAAAACTCAGCTAGTGCACAGTGTGAGCGCTTTATTGCCGGCGCAGCGCCGCCTGATCCAACAGGTATGGCTGGAAATGAACCAGCAGATTATGAACTATATTCGTGGCAAGGTGTTTGAAATCCTGATTGTCGGCGGTGTGTCCTTTGTGGTTTTCACCATATTTGATTTACGTTATGCCGCCTTATTAGGGGTGTTGGTTGGACTCTCCGTGTTGATCCCCTTTATCGGCGCTGCTCTGGTGACTATACCCGTTGCCGCCGTAGCCTTGTTCCAGTTCGGTGTCAGCAGTGAGTTTTGGTCTGTGCTGGTGGCCTACGGCATTATTCAGGCGCTCGACGGCAACGTCTTGGTGCCGCTGCTGTTTTCCGAAGCGGTGGATTTAAACCCGGTATTTATTATCACAGCGGTGCTGTTCTTTGGTGGCTTATGGGGCTTTTGGGGCGTATTCTTTGCTATACCCTTGGCTTCTTTAGTGCGCGCCTTGGCGAATGCCTGGTCATCGACCTTGGAAGACGCCAACGCCAGTGCCAAACAGGCCCAGGAGTAGTGCCCACTTTATTCGGCTGGTTAGATGAAAAGCTGATAAAAGTTAGCGCCATGCAAACAAATTGGTATTAATAGCGCTGGGGCACTTGTGTACAATGGTTATAACTTATAGCTAATTGGAATATGGTGCCCATGACCCAGCGTTTTTTCACTCAGACTAGCCAAGATCTCGTTTATCTCGATGCCAATGCGACCACTCCTGTGTTGCCGCGCATTGCCGATGTTGTCTCTCACACCATGCAGGTGTGTTTTGGTAATCCGTCTAGTTCGCATATCACCGGGGTACAGGCCAAGTATCTGTTGGAACAAACGCGTGCCAAGGCGCGTCAGGTTATAGGCGCCGAGCAGGGCGACATTCTCTTTACCTCGGGCGCCACCGAAGGTATCCAAACCGCCGTAGTTTCTACACTTTTAGCCAATCGACATAAGGCCACCGAGCACAGCGTATTGCTCTACGGTGCCACCGAGCACAAGGCGGTGCCCAACACTCTTAAACACTGGAACCAGGTGCTGGGCTTGGGGGCCAAGGTAATGGCCATTCCTGTGGATGAAGCGGGCTTGCTGGACTTGGACTTTATCGCCCAACATGTGGGTAAGGCGCTGATGATCTGCACCATGGCGGTGAATAATGAAACCGGCGTGTACCAGGATTTAGCCAAACTGGAGCAGGTGATCCGCGCTAATAACGACCATGTTAGCTGGATGGTGGACTGTGTGCAGGCTTTGGGTAAGCAAGACCTGGCGCTCAGCGATACCAGCATAGACTATGCACCTTTCTCTGGTCACAAGCTCTACGCCCCTAAGGGCATAGGCTTCTTATATATTCGTGAAAATAGTCCATACACTCCTTTTATCGCCGGTGGCGGTCAAGAAAGTGGCATGCGCTCGGGTACGGAAAACCTGCCCGGTATTGCCGGCCTGTATGAGCTGTTCGATATGTTGCTCGATAAATCACAAGACGTATTCAAGCCGGTTGCGACTTTGCACTTGTACCGCCAGCAATTGATCCATGCCCTGGAGCAAACTTTTGGTGATATCAGCTTTAATGCTCCCCTTGAAGGCACAGTGCCGACAACTTTGAACTTCTGCGTAAACAGCCTGACCTCAAAAGAAGTCATGGACCTGTTTGATGCTGCCGGTATTCGTGTCAGCGGTGGCTCTGCCTGTAGCTCGGGTGCCTCGCGCAGCTTTGTTTTAGATGCCATGGGGGCCAATGACTGGCAAAGTGAAAATGCCATTCGTATGTCTTTTGGCCCGGCCGCCACAGAGCAGGAAATTGCCCTAGCGTGTGAACGCATTTGCGCCTTGAAACCCGTGTTGGCGAATAACTGCTTAATCGTCTCAGATGCCACTCAGCCCGAGCATGAAGTATGTGCCCTGGGCCTTACTCAGCTGCGCCACCAAGGCAGTTGTTGTTGGTTGTATGTGGGCATTAATAACGAGGCCGTGATCATCGACCCGGTTGTCGAGCTGGTACCGCGTATCGCCCGCCTGGTTACACAGCAGCAGCTGCATGTCAAAGCCGTACTGGAAACCCATAAGCATCAGGATAAAGACTCGGCGCGCACTCTGTTGTCCGAGCGTCTTGGTCTGACGCCGGTGCAAGATCCCCTGGGCTGGCCCGAAGGCAACGCCATCAGCCTTGGCGAGCAGCGCCTGACTCGTGTGTCTACTCCTGGCCACAGCGCCGACAGTCACAGCTATTTGCTCTATCAAGGCGATAAGGTTACTGCCTGCTTCTGCGGCGACCTCTATATTTTTAGCGGCTTGGGCAGCACTCAATTTGCCGATGCCGACACAGAACAAATGCTGGACTCTATCCACACCCTGGCGACTAAGTTGGCTGCGGATACCGTGCTGTGTCCGGCTCATGACTACGAGCAGTGTTTTGCCTTGAGTTGGCAGGCGCAGGTTCAGGCCACGCCTTTGTTACAACAGGTCTTGCAAGAGCAGATAAACAAGGCGCAATTCGCCGAGCAAAAATGCGCTTTGGATCAGGAGTTGAGCACAGAAAGCGGTGCCCTTTGTGGTTTTAGCCATCAGCCTAAGCATGCCAACGCCCAGCAACTGAGCAGTGCCGAAGTACAGCAGATGCTTGCCAGTGAGGAGTTTGAAACCGTGCTTTGGGATGTTCGCGAACCTTATGAGCATGGTGCCAAAGACATACGCTCGCTATTTAGTGTGCATGACGATCAACTGCTCAATGTGCCGCTAAGTCGCATGGCCAATGCCTTATTTGCCCAGCAGTTGAAGCCGGATACGCGTTATATCCTGGTCTGTCGTACTGGTAACCGCTCGGGGCAGGCGATCAAGAACTTGCAGTCTTTGGGCTATCATCAGGTCTACAACTTGCAAGGTGGCTTAGCATTAGTATGATGGTGGTTTAGTTTGTAAACAGGAACCACCATGAGCCAGGTATATATTCGCGATGCGGTGATCAATGATGTGCCTTTGATCTATCAGTTTATTAAGGCATTGGCGGTGTACGAGCGAGAGCCCGACGCCGTTGCCGCCACCGAGCTAGATATAGAGCGCACCTTGTTTGACGAGGGGGCGACCGCGCACAGCGTTATCTGCTTTGAAAGCGATGCCCCCGACGCCGAAGCCATAGGCTTTGCGGTGTATTTTTATAATTATTCAACCTGGCTTGGCCGCAATGGCCTGTATCTTGAGGACTTGTTTGTCAGCGAAGACAAACGTGGCCGCGGTGCCGGCAAGGCACTGATGAAGTACCTGGCGCAGCGTGCCATCAGCAAAAATTGTGGTCGCTTTGAGTGGGTGGTATTGGACTGGAATCAGCCAGCCATCGATTTCTATCACAGCATAGGTGCCGAGGCGCAAGCGCAGTGGCAAATCTACCGGCTTAGCGGCGACAAGCTGCTGCAATTTGCTGAGCAATAATCCTTCAAATTGCTCGCGCGGCACGCATTTTTACCATTGAGTGCAAAATCCGGCTAGTCCTGCACCGCCAATGGGGTAAGCTAAGCATATAAATCACCCTTACTGGAACCTTGTTATGTTCACCGCCGATGTCTGCCAAAAAGCCCGCTTAAGCCGTGATAAGCGCTTTGACGGCTTGTTTTATGTGGCGGTGCGCAGTACGGGCATTTATTGTCGGCCTATTTGTCCGGCGCCAGCCGCCAAAGAGCAGAATGTCGAGTATTTTGAGCATGCCCATTTAGCGGCGCAGGCGGGATTTCGCCCCTGTTTACGGTGCCGCCCAGATGCCAGCCCAGGCAGCTATCCCTGGCTGGGGGCGCAAACCACGGCGCTCAGGGCAAAACGCTTAATCGATCAGGGTCATTGGTCAAATGGCGGAGCCGAGGCACTGAGTGCTCGCCTTGGCGTGTCATCCAGCTACCTAAATCAATTGTTCAAAAAGCATTATGGCATCGCTCCGGGGCAATATGCGCTGTTTAGCCAATGTCAGTTTGCTAAACAGCTGTTGCAGCAAACCCAGTTGCCGATCACTGAGATTGCGTTTGCCGCCGGCTTTAATAGCGTGCGCCGTTTTAACGATGCCTTTAAGAAGCTGATGCAGCTGACGCCGAGTGCCATTCGCACCAAGGCTCAATTGGGTGCTGGCTCTATCAGCCTGTTTCTCAGTTTTCGCCCCCCTTATGACTGGAAGGCCATGCAGGCGTTTTTAAATAAACGGCTAGTCGCGCCTATGGAATGGATAACTGCCGAAAGTTATGGCCGCGTCTTCACCTATCAGGGCGCAAAGGGCGAATTTACCGCTCATTATCAGGACAAGAAGCAGGGCTTTAGGGTCGAGATCAGCCTAGATAACTGGCACTGCCTGCAAGGAGTAGTGGCTAATATTCGCAGAGTGCTGGACCTGGATGCCGATACTCAGGTGATCAATGGCCAGCTGCAAAGCGCGGTGGGTGAGCAGTTCGCACTGACTCCAGGGCTGCGCCTGCCGGGTATGTGGGATCCTTTTGAGGCCGGTATTCGTGCTGTGCTGGGGCAACAAGTGAGCGTTGGCGCGGCGCGCACGCTTACCACTGTTTTAGTGAAGGAGCTGGGCGAGCAGGGGCGTTATTTTCCCACCGCCAAGCAATTGGCGGCAAGCGAGTTGGCCTTTTTTAAGATGCCGGGGCGGCGTAGAGAAGCGTTGCGTGATTTAAGCGCCTATGTAGCCGAGCATGGCAGTGCCGATTTGGATGCCTGGTTGGCTATTAAGGGCATAGGCCCCTGGACGGTCAATTACGCTAAAATGCGCGGCAGCAGCGACCCGGATATTTATCTCGGCGGCGACTTGGGTGTACAAAAGGCGCTGGCCGGGTTCAGCGGCATTGATATTGAGCGCGCCGCACCGTTTCGCTCATACCTGACTTTTCAACTATGGCAACAATTATGACCTTATATCAAGAATGTATCGATACGCCCCTAGGCGAGCTGGTGATCCAAGCCAGTGACACAGGCCTGTGTTATGTGGGTTTTGACCTTGAACGCAAGGTAGATGCGACTGCAAGTGCGGCTGCAAGTGCGGCTGCAAGTGCCAATGCCATCACGGCGCAGGCAAAAAGCCAGTTAGCAGAATATTTCCAGGGAGTTCGTTCCCAGTTTGCTCTCCCCCTGGATACCAAGGGTACCGAGTTTCAGCGCAGGATCTGGCAGGCCTTAGGCAGCATAGGCTATGGTGAAACCGGCAGTTATAGCGATATAGCCCGTTTGGTGGATAATCCCAAGGCGGTGCGCGCCGTGGGTGCGGCCAATGGTCGTAACCCCATCAGCATTATTGTGCCTTGTCACCGGGTGATTGGGGCTAACGGTACTTTGACCGGCTATGCCGGTGGGCTGGAACGCAAGCGCTGGCTACTGGCCTTCGAGCAAGGCCACATTAGCAAGTAATGGTCTGGGATGAGTTTGCCTTGGCCTTGATAGGGGCCTTAGTGTAAGCTTGGCGCGCGAAGTTTTTAGAAGAATTACCATGGCTCAACTGTATTTTTACTATTCGGCAATGAATGCCGGCAAGTCCACCACCTTATTGCAATCGGCATTTAATTACCGCGAGCGCGGCATGCGTCCCATGATCATGACCGCGGCCATCGATGACCGTGCCGGGGTTGGCAAGGTGGCCTCGCGCATCGGTTTGCAGGCCGATGCCTTTGTCTTTGATGGCAATAGCAATGTGTATGATCTAATTGCCTCGCAACACCAGGAAGAGGCCCTGCATTGTGTGCTGGTGGATGAGAGCCAGTTTTTGTCCAAGGCGCAGGTATGGCAACTGACCGAGGTGGTCGATCAGCTTAATATTCCCGTCTTGTGCTATGGTTTGCGCAGTGATTTTTAGGCGAGTTGTTTGTCGGCTCTCAGTATTTACTGGCTTGGGCCGATAAGCTGGTGGAGCTAAAAACCGTGTGCCACTGTGGCCGTAAGGCCAACCATGTGTTGCGTTATGATCACCATGGCGATGTGGTCGCCAGTGGCGATCAGGTGCAGATAGGCGGTAATGAGCGCTATGTGTCCGTGTGCCGTAAACACTATAAAGAAGCGCTCAATCAAGATGAAGCCTAAGGCTTAGCCTAATAGCCGAGCCAGTTGCGCTCGGCGCTCGTCAGCCTCCATAAAGGTCCAGGCAATAAAGCGGCTGCTTTTTTGCCCTTGTGCCATGGCCACCACTTCAATTTGCACGGCACCCAGTTTGCGTAAGGTGCTCTTCAATGGGCGCTCATTTTCCTTTTTCGATACCAGGCTGGTAAACCAGATCACCTGCTCGGCAAAGTGTTGGCTCTCCAACGCCATATTACGCACAAAGGCCAGCTCACCACCTTGGCACCAAAGCTCATTGGCGCGGCCACCAAAGTTCAGGGTATTACTCTGTTGTCCCTTTAAATTTCGCCATTTACGCTGGGAACCGGCCTGGGCACTTTGTTCACTGTCATGAAATGGCGGGTTGCACAGGGTTGCCACTATTGTGTCTTGCGCCTTGATAATGTCGGCGAAATACTGAGTCGGCTGCTTTTGCTGCACCACCTTGATTGGCAACGCATTTAACTGTGCCAGCTGTTTTGCTAACTTAACCGAATGCACATCTATATCACTCGCTAAAAACTGCCAATTAAACAGCTTGTTACCTAGGATGGGGTAGATAAGCGAGGCACCTGTGCCGACATCCATCACCCGCACCTTAGGCTGTTTTAGGCTGTGCTCAGTATCCTGGCTTATCAAATCATAAAGATGGTGCAAGTAGTCGGCGCGCCCGGGCACAGGGGGGCATAAAAAACCCTCGGGCAAATCCCAAATGGCCACATCGTAGTGATGTTTCAGCAAGGCCTGATTGAGCGTTTTCAATGCCTTGGCATCGCTAAAGTCGATACTGGCTTGCCCGTCGGGGCGCTTAATCACATAGGCTTGTAGGCTCGGTAAGCTGCTGCACAGGGCGTCGAAGTCATAGCCGTTTCGATGGTGGTTTTGTGGATGCAAGGGCGGGATCTCTATCACGTGAATATGGGCATAGTATAAGGGATCGGCCGGCTGGAATGTAGCGCCGAGTTAAGACCTAAGCCGGCCAAGCCATTTGGGCCGCGTGCAGACCTTATTTACAGCTTAGAAAATAAGTGTAAATATGTGGGTTATTAAGTAGTTAACCTGCCATTGTGGGGGCGGGTAAATATTCTTAAGTTGCATAAAGCATTAAGCCAACAAGCTAAATGCTTGCAGCCATTAACAATACCAGTATTAGGGAAAATTATGACTGATAATAGGGAAGCACAACGCAGTGAAATCAATAAAAAAATGCTTCAGGCACAGCTAATCGGCGCGCCGGGCTCGATTTTATTTGGTTTAGGTTTGTATGGCGTCTTCGCCGTCAATGGCGATGCATTTATCTCGTTTCTAAATGAAATTGAAAACAGCTATGCCCTAATAGGCGTAGGTGGTGCGATTATGGCCTGGCAGTTTATCACCGTGATCAGGCTGACGCTAAAGCGCGCAAAACTCGGTCTACAGGATTGATTTAACAGATTTAGGTGATTATGGCTGCTTGTTTTTAGGGCCATAATGCCGAGAGTCTAGCTTTATACTAAGAGCTTAACTCTGGGATGAAGCTAGCCTTCAGTACCGTGTGCAATACTGAAGGCTAAAAGGGAGATTAGTTACACTCGCCTTTGCGACGTTCGTCTCGTCGCACTATTTAAGTCTTTCTTAGTTGTTCTCTTTAGCCTTTTCTTTGGCTTTCTTTTCCTTGGCTTTCATTTTTTCTTTCGCATCTTTTTTGTGCTCGTGGGCTTTGCCCTCGGCCGCTTCGTGCTTTTCTTCAGCTACTTCTTTTTTAGCTTCAACGATTTCTTTTTTGGCTTCGGCTTTTTCTTTGGCCATTTCACGCTTCTCTTGGGCGTGCTCTTGAGCATTTAGGTGCTTAAGTTCAGCGTGCTCATTCATTTCTTTAACTTGTGCTTTTTGCTCTTTTACTTCTTTTTCTTTTTTATCTTGAGCACTGGCTTCAACGCTTACACCTAGAGAAACAGCTAGCATTAAAGCAACACTTAGTGGACGTAATGAGTTCATAATTTTTACTCTTGAGTTGTTAATTTCCTGTAAAGGCTATCACACTAGCCTAAACTGAAACTGAACAAGAAATTCGGATATATTTTAACAGCTTGTTGCCGATTATTATCACTGGTACGATGAGATGAAGTAACTAAACGGGCCGAATTATGACCGATCTTCAGCAGCATTCGCTTTTTGTAGACCTTAATGCCGCGCAGCAATTACATCTTCGTTATATCGCCAAGGCCGATGCCACGGGTCCGGCGGTGTTTTTTATGCATGGCGCCGTTGAAAACGGCAAAATTTTCTATACCCACAGTAATAAGGGGCTGGCGCCCTTTTTAGCGCGTTTAGGTTATCGTTGCTATGTGGCCGATTTGGCTGGAAGAGGTGAGAGTAAACCGGCCATAGCCCGAGGTGCCGCCTATGGTCAAACCGAGGCCATCTGCGCCGAAATCCCCGCTTTTATTGATAAGATTATCGCTCATAGCGGCGAGTTCCCCCGTTTTTGGGTTGCGCATTCCTGGGGTGGGGTGCTCTTTAACAGCGCTTTTGCCCGCTTCCCTGAATATATAGACAAGGTAAGTGCCTGTGCCTATTTTGGCTCAAAGCGCTCGCTCTACAATCGCCATCTGGGGAAATTTATTAAGGGTAATTTAATCTGGTATTGGCTGGCACCTAAGTATGCGCAAAAGCACGGTTATCTGCCTGCGCGTCAGCTTAAGTGGGGCAGCGACAATGAAACCATTAAGTCGCACTATCAGAGTATGCAGTGGGCCAAGGTGTTGCCCTGGGTCGACAGTGACGATGGCTTTGACTATGGTGTAGCGCTGCGCGATAAGAGTTTACCGCCGATTTTGCATATTGCCGGGGTTAAGGATAAATCCCTGGCTCAGCCCATAGATATTCAGAAGTTTATGCAGGAGTCCGGGGTTGGGCTGCAGGAGCTAAAAATCTATGGCCGCAGCCATGGTCATCACCATGATTATGGTCATATCGATATGCTTACTCATCCACAGGCAGTGCGCGATCAGTTCCTGGATGTGCAGGCCTGGTTTGCACGGCACGGCGAAATTTAATTTGTTTCGCTAAGCAATCCATGGCGCCTGTGTTGGCCGATACAAGCCGTCCTCATCCAGCTGGTGCAGAAGTCGGGCGCTAGTGAAATGCGTCTAAGTATGTGACAATGCGCAATCAGATCCCTAATTCAAGACAGTATGCGAATCTATCGTTCGTTCCATCGCGCTCCATTGCGGGTGCTTATGATTTCGCGGCGCCGACAAAAACTGAAACTCCGCCGCGCCATGGTGACGCTTAAGTGGGCGCTTGCCCAAGAGCGGCAAGAAACAAGGGAAATGCTCGATATATATAAGCGCTACACCAAGGGACAGGCGTCTAAACAAGACTTACAGGTAGCCAATAAACAGTTTATTGATATCCTTAAAGGCCTCGGCCTTGGGGTATTTGCCGTGCTGCCGTTTGCACCCATTACCATTCCTTTGGTGGTCAAAATTGCTCATATGGTGGGGGTCGATATCCTGCCCAGCTCCTTTAGTAACCCCAAACCACCCAAAACCAAAGTGTTGGATAAGCCAAAAGACGATTAGTTCTGGGCTCTAGCGGCCTGTAGCGACGCTAACGACAGGCGAATTCGGCGATGGGGCGATACACTAGCCCCTGCTCGTCCCGAGTCGAGTGATACAGGGTGAAATGATCAATATCCAGCTGCAATGGTGGCATGGGGCGCTCGACCTTAGGGGGCGTTTTAAGGTTACGTGCCAGGGTAACATGAGGGCGATAACGGCTATGTTGATCGTGGATCTGATGTTGCCCGGCCAAGGCTCGTAGCCTTGCGACTAAGGTCAGCAAGTGTGGATCGGGAGTGCTTGGACGCAGATGGAATAAGCCATTGTGCGGCCAATAATCATGCTCATCCAAGGTCAGAGAAAAACGCGGCACTCGCAGATTGTGGGCGCCATCAATTAACTGCTGCGCCTGCTCTTGCTCAACCTGACCGAGAAACATCAGGGTTAAATGCCAGTTACGGCATTGGGTTGGCGCCTTGATTAAGGTGGCATGGTGGCTTAACCACTGCTTGATATGTTGCTTCTGCTTGGCGCTCAGCCCCAAGGCAAAAAACAGTCGACGTGCTTGCTCGCAAGGTCCCATGGTTTGGCTATATCATTTACTTTTTTAACTTGATATCCTGCCTATTATCAGTAATAAAAAGTGAGTCCGCAATGAATTTACTCATCAATAAACCTCGTCTCGATACCGCCTTAATTCCACTTTTCATTTTTGACCAACAAGGTTGTGAGGCTTGGTGTGCAGAGCAAGATGATTTTACCCGTACCTGGGTAGCTCGCTCACTGCAACAGCAACCCGGCTTATGTGTGCTGCCGAATCCTGAAACTGGCGAGCCGCAAAGCGCTATTTTGGTGACTTCAGATGTCGCTGATATGTGGGCGGCCGGTGATATTATCGGTAAATTGCCCAAGGGTGATTATCAATTACAAAATGCCGCTAATGAGCGCGATATTTCCCTGGGCTTTGTGCTTGGTGGCTATCAGTTCAGCGGCTACAAGCAAATTCAGCTGCCACAGGCGCGTTTGCTTATTGAAGATGCTGCCTTATACCAGGAACTAGTGGCATTAATGGAGTCGACCCAGGTGGTACGTGACCTGGTTAACACCCCTGCTGCGGATATGATGCCGCAGCACTTAAGTGAAGTGATGAACGACATGGCTCAGCGCTTTGGCGGTGAGTTTAGCGAGTGGGTGGGTGATGAGCTGCTAGAGCAAAATTACCCCACCATTCATCTTGTTGGCCGTGCCAGTGAAAACAAGCCGCGGTTGTTGGATTTACGCTGGGGCAAATCGGATGCGCCTAAAGTAACCCTGGTTGGTAAGGGTGTGTGTTTTGACTCCGGTGGTCTGGATCTAAAACCCGCCGCCGGTATGCGTTTGATGAAAAAGGATATGGGTGGTGCCGCCCATGTAATTGGCCTGGCGAATCTGATTATGGCCATGGAGTTGAATATTCAACTGCGGGTCCTGGTACCTGCGGTGGAAAATGCGGTATCACGCAATGCGTTTCGCCCGGGCGATGTGGTGAAAACACGCAAGGGTCTGACCGTGGAAATCGATAACACGGATGCCGAAGGTCGTTTAGTCTTGTGTGATGCCTTAGATGAAGCACAGCAGGAAAACCCGGAGATGATCATCGACTTCGCTACTCTGACCGGCGCCATGCGCATTGCCTTGGGTACCGAGCTGCCGGGCTTTTTCAGTAATGATGACAAGCTGGCCGAGGCCCTGACTCAAGCCGGTGAACATAGCCAAGATCCTGTATGGCGCATGCCATTATTCGCCCAGTACAAGAATATGATGAAAAGCGATGTGGCAGATTTAACCAACTGTGCACCGGGCCCTTTCGCGGGTGCTATTACCGCAGCCCTGTATCTGCAGGAATTTATCGACGCCAAAACCCCTTGGGTCCACTTTGATGTGATGGCCTGGAACCTACGTGCGTTGCCCGGTCGCCCGGTAGGCGGTGAAGCTTTCGGTATTCGCGCCGTATACACCATGCTGGCAGATAAATACGGGCGTTAACGCGTTTTCACCCCATCATATAAATCACGAGCCGCAATTGCGGCTCGTTTTTTATTCTCCGTCGGACTTGGTATCAGGCTCATTGAGCCAGGCCCTGGCGGCATCAGCATCGGCAAAATACTTGACCTCACCGCTGGTAAACCAATTGGCGATGCGTGCCGCATAATCCTGCCAGTCGTGGCGGCCGTAAAAGGCGATACGGCGAAATTGGTGTCGGTGGGCAATGCCGAGCTTAAAGTCATCCCACAGAGCGCGGGCGCTGAATCCTTCCAGCTCGCTGGCATCGATAAACACATCAACGATGCGCTCATCCAGCCCCTTTAGGGCGTCATCAAACATAGGAGTGATCACTTCATAGTCGTGATGATCTAACTTGCCGACTATCACCATGGAAATGTAAAAGCGCGCTTTGGTGCGCTCTATGCCTATATGTAAACCATGACGTTTCATTTGCTGGCCCTTTTGGTGTGTTTAGGTGTTTATTTAACATAGCAAAAGGGTGGCGAGAACGCCGATGATGTAGCGCAATAAAACAGCAAAAAGAAACAAGGCCGCATAGGCGGCCTTGAATTGAAAGGAAGTTTACCGTTTTTTATTTCTGACACGCAGCAACGGCGTCGGCGATAAGCTCCAGGCCGGTTTGCGGGCAAGGTGGTAACTCGGCGCTGCTTTCACGCACAGGAGTTACTCTTTGACCCCACTTTATATAACTTGCGGCCCAGGTTAAACCTGCTCCAAAGGCCGCCGACATAATGTTGGCACCCGGTTTTATCATGCCGCGCTCTACCGCTTCACACAGGGCGATGGCTATGGTGGCCGCCGAGGTGTTGCCATACTCATCGATATTGACCATCACCTTGTCGTCTTCGACCTTAAGGCGTTGCTGAATGGCCTGGATAATGCGCAGGTTCGCCTGATGGGGTACCAGTACATCGATATCATCCAGGCTTAATTGTGCCTGGTTCAGTACGTCATCACAGGCGCCGCTCATGCCTTTAACCGCACGCTTAAAGATTTCCGGGCCGACAAAATGCAGCTCCGAGCCACCGATGGCTTCGTACTTATTGATGTTGGAACCAAAATTTTCAATGTGCAGGATGCTGCGATCCGAGCTGTCGCAGCCAGATTTGCTGGCCAATAACCCCAGTGCTTGCTCGCTTGCCTCAAGTACCACGGCACCAGCACCATCACCAAATAGCACGGCGCTGTCGCGGCGGGCCCAGTTGATATACCAGCTCATACGTTCAGCAGCGACAACCACGGCGCGCTTGATCATTCCCGCCTGAATTTGTGCAGTGGCCATTTGCAGTGCGTATAAAAAGCCAGAGCACGCGGCATTACTGTCACACGCGGCTGCACCTGTGGCACCGAGGCGTTGTTGTACCTCGGAGGCGGTGTTGGCGACGACAGTGCTGGGTGTACAGGTGGCGACCAATACCAGGTCTAAATCCTTGGCATCCAGGCCGGCACAATCTAGGGCGCGCTGCGCCGCAACTGTGGCCAGCTCGGCGGTGCTGACATGGCTAACGTGACGGGCTTTAATGCCAGTGCGTGAGCTGATCCACTCGTCGGATGTATCTACGACTGTGGCTATATCCTGATTGCTAATTCGCGCCGGTGGAACACACTTGCCCCAGCCGGTGATCTCTGCGTAATGCATATAAAAATCCTGTGTCATTGCATCGGCGACCGCCTAATTCAACTGGCCCGACGTCTTTAGTATGTTGCTGCTTTATACCAAAATGAACCTGCTTGGTCGAGCCTTACCTATGTCTTGCAAAGAAGTATGCTTTATTCTCTGTATGCTGCGTATGACAGTTACTGAAAGTGCAAGCCAGTGTTGAAGTAAATCAGTCAGTCTTTTTATAGCACCTAATAGCACCTAAGGTATTGAATATGGTACATGAAGTTGGCAAATTGGCCGCTTGGCTACTACGCTGATGTAATCTCTTTAGATAAATCGCAGCTGAACGATACCGGTCAGTTAATTTCGGCCAGTTAACGCCGGTTCGTTTGATGATGCACGCAGGAAAATTTATACGCCATTATGAACAAGATTAAAGCGCAGTTATTTGAGCAACTTATCGAGCTTGAACGCTCCTTGATGCGTGAAGACGTGCGTGCCGATGCGGCGCGTCTCAATGCCTTGATTGACGATGACTTTATTGAGGTGTCCTCGGACGGAAAACGTTTTAATAAGACCAATGTGCTGGAGCGTCTGCCCAAGGAGCAGTCGAAAAGCCGCAAGCCGCTTTTTCATAATCAGGATTTTATTGGTCGTATGCTCAGCGATACCGTGGTGCAGCTCTATTATCGCAGTGCCTTGCGACGTATTAAGGGCGGTCAGTGGCATTTTTCCTCGCGTATGTCCTTGTGGCGTTTGGATGCGGAGCAACACTGGCGGGTGGTTTATCACCAAAGTACCCCCTGCGAGGCCTTCACCCTAGAATAATGGCTCTTGCTTAATTTCGATTCGGCAAGATAATCTCGCAGTCCCGCTCTGGAGCACAATTTTGCCGCTATGGGGATCGCAGGCTACGCTTAAGCAAACACTGTCGTGAGCTTGATTATGAATTTTGCAGAGTTTAACTTTTTTGCGGTGCTGTTGGCGGCCTTAGCCACCTTTATCCTTGGCGGGCTATGGTATTCGCCGCTCATGTTTAAATCCGCCTGGCTCGATGGTTGTGGCCTAACCGATGTGGACTTGGCTCAGGCTTCCATGGGCAAGGTGTTCTCCCTGGCTTTTATCCTCTCCTTGGTCGCGGCCTTTGTGTTTGCGTTATTTTTAGGCCCAAAACCCGATCTCGGCTTTGCCGTTGGTGCCGGTTTTGCCGCCGGTTTATGCTGGGTGGCAACCTCTTTTGGCATTAGTTATTTATTCGAGCAAAGACCGCTTAAACTGTTTTTGGTCAACGGCGGTTATCATACTCTGCAATTTACCCTGATTGGCCTGATCCTCGGGTTATGGCACTAGCCTGATCGGGCGCTGCAGATTGTGCCCGAGCATATTGAGGTTTTAACTTGGCTCTCAAGGGGTTAGAGTTAATACTCCAGTGCCGCCCCCACAGGATTCAGCCAAGGCGGTGCAAAAATAAGAAAAATAAAGGATGAAGATGGATATTCTTCCCATAGCCCTAGGCACTGAAACAGGCCTTGATACCCTGGTGAGCGAGTCGGGCAAAGTGCACTTTGGTCACCTCAATGGCCCGATTCAATCCTTTGGACTCGAGCACTTTAACTACACCAATGCCATGGATAAGCCCGCCGGGCGATTGGCAAAGCATTTTCACTTTAAGCAGTTTCAGTTTGTCTCTGTGATCACTCCCAGATTTTTAATTGGCGTGGCCATTGCCGATATTCGTTATGCCGCCTCTGGCTTTTGCTATCTCTATGATATTGAAGCCAATAAGCTGGTGGAAACGAGCTGGCTTAAGCCCCTGTCATTGGGCTGCACCATGGCCCCTTCGCCTTGGGGGGGATGCTCCAGCTTGGGTGGTGCGGGAGGCAAGATAAGCATGGAGATCAACGCCGGCGTGTGGCAGTTGCGTATTGCTACCAAGCAAATTAGTGCCGAACTGACCTTAGCGCCATGGTCCGCCAGCCTGCCTATGGCTATGTGTAACCCCACCGGCTACAGCGGCTGGACCTACACCCAGAAACACAACGCCTTGGGGGTGCAGGGCTCGCTGGTAATCAATCAAGAAGCTCAAGATTTGGAGCATGCCCTCGCGGGGTATGATTTTTCCGCCGGCTTTATGCGCCGGGAAACCAGCTGGCGCTGGGCCAGTATTAATGGCCGTATTGGTGGGTCATTGTTCGGCCTCAACCTGGCCGCCGGAGTCAATGAGACAGGTTATAACGAAAATGTGTTTTGGCGCGATGGTGAGCGCCATCTGCTTGGCCCGGTGCATTTTGATTTTACTCGCCGTGCCTGTGAGCAGGACTGGCAGATAAGCTCTCAAGATGGCAAGGTCTCGCTGACCTTCAGCCCCTTAAACAAGCGTCAGGAGCGCCTGAATCTGGGGCTGTTAAAGAGCAACTTTCGCCAGTATATCGGCCATTTCAATGGCCAGATTGAAGATGCCAAAGGTCGGCTGCATCGCCTCGATAATGTCCTTGGCTTAACTGAAGATCATTATGCTTTATGGTAAGGGCTTCATTGCTCCCGAGCGTTTGATGGCGCGCCAATGGCTCATCGCGCCGTTAAAATGTTAAGCTAACTCCTCATCAATAATGGGGGAAGCATGGCCAAGCCGAATAAAAAGGGGCCGGTTCGCACCGTGGATATCTTTTGCAGTAAATGTCGCACTCAACTGTATAAGTATCGAAAAGGTGGCAAGGGGGCGTTGGTAAAATGTTTTATTGAGCGTATCAGCGAAGACTACACCGAGGAGGTGGCAACCTGCCCGGGGTGTCAGCAGGTGTTTGCCCGACAAACCCTGATCCGCGGCACGCCGGCATTAAAAATGATCGGCCAAAAGGTGTATATGAAATAATACCAATTCCAACGCGGTTAGCATGGTATTTAGCCCGCTAGAATGATTAGCTATTTAAGTGAGTTGGTATCAGCAGGGCATTTGTCCTTAGGTGTCCAGCCTGGCCTTGGTAGGCTGAAGAGGTTTGTTTTGTGGAGCTAGGTAATGGACCTATTATTTGATGTTATTGGCATGAGCGGCACCTTTTTAGTGGTGGGCGCGTTTTTCTTATTACAGCTAGAGAAGTTACTTGCCTCGGGTCTGGGCTATAACCTGATGAACCTAAGCGGTGCCATCTTGTTGTTAGTAAGCCTCTGTTACAATTTCAACCTTGCCAGTTTTGTTATCGAGATATTCTGGATAGCCGCCTCTCTTATCGGTATTTATAAGCATGTGATGGCCCGTCGCGAGCTAAAATCGCTACCGGCTTCTTAAATAACCTGAATAACACAAAAAAGCGGGCTAATTAGCCCGCTGTGTTTTGGCGCATAAGAGTGAAAATTAGCGTGGCAGGTTTTTGCTCACTTTTTTGTTTTTATTCATAACGCCACTGTAATAGCCGTGCAGAGCATCGCTAAGTTGCTTTTCGCAGCGCTTGAGCTGTTCGCCCTGGGTGATCACCTGCATGCTCAGTTTTACTTTTTCTTCGCGAATGCTGTTGATGTCCTGGCTCTGCCCTTGCAAACGTCGTTGCAGCTCTTCTACCTGTTGTGTTGATGATTTAAGCAGTTCATGCAGCTCCTTGTTGCGCTCCTGAAGATCGCGGCAATGATGCTTCATTACATGCCCGCTGGTATTGGCTTCTTCTAACTTTTGCTCCAGATCGGCCAGCTCTATCTGCACATCGCGTTTGGCCTGGATCTGCACCTGCTGCATCTGTTCGGCCATTTTATCCATATGGGCCAAGGCTTTTTTATTGAGCTCGTCTGCCTGATTGATTTGTGCCAGTAGCGGTGCTTGCGCTTCTTGCAAGTGTCTTATCTGTCGCTCTTTTTCTAGCAACAATTGTTTATACAGGTGCACCTGCTCTTGCACCGAGGGCTCCCCGGAGGATTTGTTAATGTGAGTGACATTGGGCTGCATAGCCGCCTCCATATGAGGATGTAAGTCAGAGTGCGCCATGATCTATCCTTGTTTACGTGATAATTTGGATTGGTTAAATTTTAACAAGGATAATGAGCGCAACTTATTGATCTAAATCAGTATGGCATGGCTATTGATGGTGCAGTTGTACCGAACTTTGATCTAGCGCAAGGGCTGGGGCAAAAATCGCCGTCGCTGGTAAGGAAAAAGGTTGGCAGGTTTTACTCGCCCTGCTTAACGAGTATACAGGTGACGTTGTCGCCGGCGCCGTGAGAGAGCGCCGAGTGCATCAAGGCCTTGCCGGCACTGTGTATATTAGTGGCGTTTAGTGACACTTCTATTTCAAAGTCGGATAGCTTGTCCGTTAAGCCGTCACTGCATAATAAAAAGATATCCTGCTTGTGCCTTTTACCATGCATCACTTCTACCTGAACTTGGCGTTTGACGCCTAGGGCCCGCACTACCTCATGTTGCAGCGGGTGGCTGGCCACTTGCGCCGAGGTGATCACTCCGGTATCAAGCAACAGGTTGATCCGGCTATGATCCCGGGTCTGTTGCTCCAGTTGATTGTTTCTAAATAGGTAACCTCGGCTGTCGCCGACCCAGATAAAATAGAAATCAGGGCCATCCAGGACCAGGGCGACCGCAGTTGAACCCATGGTTTTTCCCTGCATATACAGCTGTGAGTAGTCGAAAACTTGTCTATTGGCGTCTTCAAAAGCGCTGACTAGGGTGAGATAGAGTGGAATGTTGTGAGGGCGCTTAAGCAGCTGCTGTTTGACGACTTCAATCACCTGCGCACTGGCGTATTCGCCCCCGCTGTGCGCACCCATACCATCGGCAACCACCCAGACTCCTTGCTCGGGAAGTGCCAATAAGGCGTCTTCATTTTTGCTGCGAATAACGCCGCGATGGCTTTGTGCAAAGCTGTTCAGTTGCATGCCCTTGTCCACTGAGGTGGTATTGTGAGCATCTTCGCCATATACCGAGCACAGCGGAGAAAAATATAAGAGCGAGCGTCCATTAATCTTGTTTATTCCCTTGGGTTAGTCAATGAAAACACAGTAGGTGGTAACTCACACCTTGCCTCGTATATAAATCCTTATGGGCTCAATATTAGCTGGATACTCCAGGGAATGCCGCCGCTAGCCGGGCTTTGCTGTTGAAAAACAAAGCCCGTTTAGCTTGTCTTTAAAGGCGTCGGCCTTCACCTACGTAACGTCCGGCGAGGATCCTCTCATACATATCATTGGCGGTTCTTTTCGCGCGCTCAATGGCATCCGGTTGTAGTCTACGCTCATCGAGCTTGCGGCTGGTGCTGGCATCCATATTGCCGTTGAACTCGGCAATACTGTTCCAAATGTATGACTTTTCGATGCTTTTTGGTACGCCTAGGCCTTCGTAATACATCAGCGCCAAGTTAAATTGGGCTAAAGTGTAATTCTGCGCTGCGGCTTGTTGATACCAGTCTACCGCTGTAGGGTAGTCTTTGAGCACACCTTCGCCATTGGTGTACATAACGCCGAGGTTAAACTGGGCGGCGGCTACACCCTTTTTTGCGGCACCGATAAAAAGTTGTACTGCACGTTGTGAGTCCACTTTCACGCCTCGGCCTTCTTGATACATCACGGCGAGTGAAAACATGGCATCGGCGTATTCTTTGTCTACAGCTTGTTGGTAGAGTTGCGCTGCTTTGTATTGATTTTTGGCGACGCCATAACCATTTTCATACAGCTGGGCAAGTTCATAAATCCCTGGCGCAAAGCCCTTGTCGGCAAGATATTGAAATTCGCTGATGGCGGTTTCAAAATCACCCACATTGGCGGCAGCAATTCCTTCTTCTAAACCAGCTTGGGCAGGAGGGGTGAGCACGAGTGCAGTGCACAGACTCACAGTGTATAAGGTAAATCGCAACATAGTGTGTCTCCGAGAATGGCTGCTATCTATCTGATTCTAGCCTTGTTATCCATTATTATCCAAAGTCTATCGAGAAATAACCAAAGAGAGTTAGAAGTTTTTTAGTTATATCTAAGACCTAGCAGTAGGATACAAAATTGTTACTTTTGATTGCAGGCTATATGTCCGCTTTATGCTCAAGGCGAAGCTCCGGTCTATTCATCCCCTCGGCCTAAGACGCAAGCCTTTAATTTTGACCCAATTCCATGCTACAACAAGTTAAATTCTGCACACCGGATATGGAGAGAGGAATGAGCGACCAATACAGCGCACTGCGCAGCAATGTGAGTTTGTTAGGGCAAATACTGGGACACACCATAGAGCAGGCCTTAGGTGCGCCAGCTTTAGAAAAGGTTGAAGCCATTCGTCAACTGGCCAAGAGTTCACGTACTGGTGACGAGCAAGCCCGGGAGCAGCTGCTGAACGAGTTGCATCGCCTTAGCGACGATGAGCTCCTGCTGGTGGTGCGCGCCTTTAACCAGTTTTTAAATCTGGCCAATGTGGCGGAGCAGTACCACACGGTTTCGCGTCATGCGGATACAGGTTTTTGCCAGCTCGACCCTCTCAAACAGACCCTAAAACGCCTGAAGCAGAGTAATATCGGCAGTGAGCAAATAGCGCAGGCGCTGGCCAAACTCGATATTAACCTGGTATTGACGGCGCACCCCACCGAGGTGACTCGACGCACATTAATCAACAAGCATGTGCAACTAAGTGATTGCCTCGATAAGCTTGAACTCGACAAACTCTTGCCGACCGAACGCACTCAGTTGCTTGCGCGTATGCGCCAGCTTATCGCCCAGGCCTGGCATACGGATGAAATACGGCACAGCCGGCCAACGCCGCTGGATGAGGCCAAATGGGGCTTTGCTGTGATAGAAAACAGCCTGTGGCAAGCGGTGCCCGAATATGTGCGTGAGCTCGATACCCTGTTGCAGCAGGAGTTAAATATGAGCCTGGCATCCAGTGCCCGACCTGTGCGTTTTACTTCCTGGATGGGCGGCGATCGGGACGGCAACCCTTATGTTACCGCCGAGGTGACCCAAAGCGTGCTCGAACATGGCCGCTGGATGGCCCTGGACTTGTATATTCGCGATTTGAATCAGCTTATCAATGAGCTTTCCATGCATTCGGCCAGCGAAGAGCTATTGGCGCTCAGTGGCCCAAGCCATGAGCCTTATCGTCAGGTGCTCAAAGCGCTGCGCAGCGACTTACAGCAGACCCATAAATATCTGGAAGCAAAAATTACCGGTCAGCCAAGTCGGGGTGAAAACCGTATTACCGACATCAAGCAAATCATCAATGTGCTGCAAATGTGTTATCGCTCTTTATGCAGCAATAAGATGGCGGTCATAGCCGATGGTCTGCTGCAAGACACTATAGTGCGCTGTCGCTGCTTTGGCCTGCAGCTGAGCCAGCTCGATATTCGCCAAGACAGTGACAAACATGCCCAGGTACTGGCGGAGATCAGCCAATATCTGGAGTTGGGCGATTACTGTGCCTGGGATGAGCAGACCAAGCTGGCCTTTTTAGCCAAGGAGTTGGCCAATCCGCGGCCTTTGTTGCCCCGCCATTGGCAGCCGTCTGAGCAAACCCAGGAAGTGCTCGATACCTTCAGGGTGATTGCCGACAACCACGCCGATAACTTTGGCATCTATATTATTTCCATGGCCCGTCAGGCTTCCGATGTGCTGGCGGTGAAGTTGCTGTTAAAAGAGGCTGGCTGTGCGTTCAATATGCCGGTGGCGCCTCTGTTTGAAACCTTGGACGACCTTAATCGCGCCCCCGAAGTGATGCGCACCCTGTATGATAACGAGGTTTACCGCGCCGTGATGGGTGAGCAGCAATATGTGATGATAGGTTACTCCGACTCGGCCAAGGACGCCGGCATGATGGCAGCAGGCTGGGCCCAGTACAGCGCCATGGAATCCCTGGTTACCCTAAGCGATGACTGTGATATTGAGCTGGTACTCTTTCATGGCCGTGGCGGCACAGTGGGCCGTGGCGGCGCACCGGCGGCTCAAGCCCTGCGCTCGCAACCGCCGGGCAGCTTGAAAAATGGCCTGCGGGTGACCGAGCAGGGGGAAATGATCCGTTTTAAATACGGTCTTGCCAGTGTCGCCAAGCAAAGCCTGCACCTGTATGTGGGCGCCGTGCTTGAGGGCAATTTATTGCCTCCGCCGCAACCCGAGCCGCAGTGGCGCGAGGTCATGGCGGTAATAAGCGAGAAGTCCTGCGAACATTATCGCGCCATAGTGCGTGGCAATAAGGATTTCGTTCCTTATTTCCGCAGCGCCACACCTGAGCAGGAGCTGGGTAAACTGCCCCTAGGTTCACGACCGGCAAAACGTAATCCGGACGGTGGCGTAGAAAGCCTAAGAGCGATCCCTTGGATATTTGCCTGGTCGCAAAACCGGTTAATGCTGCCCGCCTGGTTGGGTGCTTATCAGGGATTGGCGGCAGCCATAGAGGAATTTGGTGAGCAGCACCTGGCACTGATGAGCCAGCAATGGCCCTTCTTCCGCACCCGTTTGGAAATGCTGGAAATGGTGTTTTGTAAAGCAGATAGTTGGCTTAGCGCCTATTATGACCAACGCCTGGTGGCGTCGCATCTGCAACCCCTAGGTGAGCAACTGCGCAGTGAGCTGGCACAGGCCACGGCGCTTATCAAGGAGTTGAGCCCTGAGCATACCTTGCTCGGTCATCAGCCTTGGATTCGCGAGTCCATTGCCCTGCGAAACCCCTATACCGATCCCTTGAATGTGCTTCAGGTTGAGCTATTAAAGCGGGTGCGCGCCGGTGGCTCGGTGGCTTTGGATAATGCTTTGATGATCACCATGGCCGGTATCGCCGCCGGGATGCGTAATACCGGCTAAGTTAGTGTAAAGTAGCGCTAATGCGGGCCAGGTTGCCGCGTTAGCGCCACTAGGTTACTATCGCCATAAACTGCTAAACAAAAGGACAGCTTGTGTGTCCAACCCCCATGCTTGAAAGTATCAAGCAACAGCGCGGCATTATTAGCGCACAGCAATTTGAAAATCTCAGCCAATTGCTGGGAAATAATCACAAAGACACCGCACAGTGGCTGTTAACCCAGATACAGCCCTGGGCAGTCGCGCCCGTTTCCGAGTTTCAGGTGGCGGCTTTGGTGCATGCCCGCAATCATCAGGGTGAAGAGTTCTACGCCGCCGGAGTCAATGTTGAGTTGCCCCATTGCGGGCTAGAGAGCGCCGTGCATGCGGAGCAAACCGCACTGCATAATGCCTGGCTCAATGACGCCTGTGAGCTTCTGCACTTGTATGTCAGTGCCACGCCTTGTGGCTATTGTCGCCAGTTTATCAATGAGTTTTGTGCCGATACTGGACTTGCAATCAGTATTGGTGAGGTTGAGGCGACGCTGAGCGAGTTATTACCTCTGGCGTTTGGGCCAAACGATCTAGGAGTAAGTGAACGTATCTTGGCTGAGCAAAAAGGCAATTGTTGCGGTCTTGGTAAATGTGATGATGTCGAGCAACTGCAGCAGCAATTGCATCGGCATCTGCAGCTCAGTTATGCGCCCTACAGTGGTGGCCAGGCGGCCTTGATGTTAAGCATGGGCGAGCAGCATTTTTATGGCCGTTATATTGAAAATGCCGCCTTTAATCCCAGCTTCCATCCCTTGCTGGCGGCCTTTAGTCAGGTGGCGCTCTTGGGGCAGGGCATTGATTTTAAGGCCATCGACAGTGTGTCCCTCTGTGAGCTGGATAGCCTAAAGTCGCATCGGGACAGCACCGAGGCTATGGTGCGACGCTTAGCGCCGCAGGCCAGGTTTCAGTATCACTGTGCCAATAGTAGCGCCGCCGCAGCCAGTACCTGAGTGATGGCGCGCTGCTCTATCGCGGCAATATCCACTGCCGGGATCTCCTGATCGCAACGATTCACCAGCACCCCGGCGATACAACCGGCGCGCAGCCCTAAGGCGCTGCACATGGTCAGCAGGGTGGCCGATTCCATTTCATAGTTCATTACTTTAAGGGCTTGCCACTGTGCCATGCTGCCTTGCAGGTGCTGAGGCACATAGCCGCTGTGGGTGTCGTAGCGCTCCTGACCCGGGTAGAAGGTATCGCTTGAGGCGGTAATGCCGATATGGTGTGCTTCCTTGCTTTGCTCGCAGGCAGCGACTAAGGCGGCGGTGGCTCTAAAGTCGGCAACCGCGGGGTAGCTGGGGGGAGCAAAGTGGTGCGAGGCACCATCGAGGCGTACCGAGGCATGAGTGATCAGTAACTCGCCGACCTTAATATGGGGCTGAATGGCGCCCGTGGTGCCGACGCGTAAAAAGGTATCGACCCCCAGTTGCGCCAGCTCTTCAACGGCAATGGAAGTTGACGGGCCGCCGATACCTGTGGAGCAGACCACCACACTTTGGCCGTTTAATTCGCCAAGATAAACATGGAATTCGCGATGCTGCGCCAGACATTGATGATTATCCAGTTGCTGCGCTATTACTGCGGCCCGCTCTGGAGCGCCGGGAATAATAGCCAGGGTGGCGCCGTTTAATTGTTCTTTTGAAATGCCAAGGTGAAACATTGTTTTCATATTAACTCTCTGATCCCTATGCGTGTTAAGCGAGCAAGTAAGCCTATGCTGGCGCGCTGGGGCATTTTTTATAAGGACATATGTCCTTGCTTGCCAGCGCCGTAAATCTCAACTAGAAGTTAAATAACATCATCAGAGGAGTTAGCGTATGGCCGTATCGTCAAATGCCACCAGTCATGGCGAGTTCGCTCGTTGTTTTGAATGTAATCGAATTAGCCCCTTGGCGCCACTGCATTGGTTAGCCTTGGCCTTTAACGATATGGCGCGGGCGCCGATTTTAAGCCTGATTTATGGTCTGGTTTTTACCCTGATCCCCGCCACCATTTTATTCTTTATTTATTCCAGTCAAACTCATTTGGTGATCTTGCCGGCAACCGTGGCCTTTGCCTTGGTGGGCCCAGCCTTTGCCGCCGGTCTTTTTGATGTTGCCTGGGAGCTGGAAAAGGGTCATACCCCCACCTTATGGCACAGCCTTAAGTCCATGTTTCGTAACCCAGCCGGAGAGTGGGGCTTTGCGGTGCTGCTGATGGTGATCATGATAGTCTGGATGCGTTTAGCGGCGTTGGCGCATGCCCTGTATCCGAATACTGTGAACCCCAGCTTTGAAGAGTTGAGCGCGTTTTTAACCTTGGGCAGTATTATAGGTGGGGTCTTGCTGGTAACCGTGTTTGCCATTTCCGCCTTTACCCCACAGATCATGATGGAGCGCCGGGTGGATTTGATGACCGCTGTGGTCAGTTCCATGCATGCAGTACGCAATAATATTGCCGCCATGGTGGTTTGGTGTATCTGTATTGTCTGTTTGATTTTACTTGGCTTTCTGACCGGCGCCGCCGGCTTTATCGTGATTATGCCCTGGCTGAGTTATGCCAGTTGGCACGGTTACATCGCCACCATTAAAACCAAGCGCCCCCGTAGTTACGAGTAGACGAATTCGCTTATCGGCTGGCTTATGCAGCATTTATGCATAGCCAGTCACCTTCCCCAGTTACGCCTGTTTGCTTGGGTTTGACTTCTGCGCTCGGCTTGTATATTGATCCTGTATTGGTGCCGATTTAACGCCGATGTGAAATTGATAAATAAATAAAAATCAATGTCTTATGTGTTGGTTTTTATTTTCCTGAGCGGGCTAAGGAAAATCCTTGAGGCGCTCTGGAGTCATTTTCATCGACACCGGCGGTAAATCGAAAAACTGCATAAATATTGAGGAGATAGCATGACCGCTAAGTGGCAAGACTTTCGAACTAAGGTAGCACAGTGCTTGTGTCCACCGGGTAATGGTGTATTTACGGTAAACACGGCGCAGGAGCGCAAGGCGGCATTGCAACAGAAGCTTTATGGCCAAACCGACAATATTGAAGCTCTGTGGCAAGCGTCTCTCGATGGTCTGCAAACGACCGAGCACAAGGCGGTGATGCTGGGGATCAGCTCAGACTGTGGCGGCGGTATTTTGCGTGGCGCCAACTGGGGTCCGCTATTTTTACGCAACACCCTGATTGAACAACAGCCTCAGGCGAAAGCCTTTGATTTGGGCGATGTGCGTGTCATTCCGCATCTGTTGCACGACAAATATTTGAACGAAGGCACTATCAGCAACTGTCAAAAGGCCCTCTATGCGGATACCGACAGTGAGTACCATGTAAGCCCTCTATCCATCACCGAGGACGTGTGCACCGACTTTTATGCTAACTTCCCAGAAAAGGGGATCTTCGGTATCGGTGGCGACCACTCAATCAGCTATCCTTTGACCAAGGCGTACCTAAAAGCCAAGCGCGAGCAGGGCAAGAAGGTAGCCATCATTCACTTTGATGCCCACACAGATCTTTTGGTAGAGCGATTGGGTATCGATTTGTGCTTCGGCTCTTGGTGCACCCATATCCTTGAGTACTTGCCAAGCCCGGCGCATTTGATCCAATTCGGGATCCGTTCAAGTGGCAAGCCTAAATCCCATTGGGAAGGCACCTTTGGCGTGAAGCAACACTGGGCTCACGAAATCAATGAGCGCGGCACAGATGCGGTAGTAGCTGAAGTATTGGCTCAGCTACATGCTGATGGCGTTGATGAGCTTTATGTCAGTTTTGATATTGATGCACTGGACTCGGAATTTGCCTCGGCCACCGGCACACCGGAAAAAGACGGTCTTAATCCACAACAGGCATTGGATATTCTTGGCGCACTAGCCGCCGAGTTCCCCATTACCGGCGCCGATATGATGGAGATTGCTCCTTTCACCGACAGCTCGTTAGAGGGTAAGTCGAGCTCGGAAACAACGTTGCGTGAAGGTGCAAAAATCTCGGCATTCTTGCTTGAGCAAATGAATAAGTAAGCTTGATTTTCCTGAGAAATCAGCAATAAAAAGAGCGCATTAGCGCTCTTTTTTGTGGCCGCTTTGTGGCAATATAAACAAGTGTCAGCATAAAATTTTGCGAGTGTTTCTATGAGCTACCCCTTCTTTCACCTTTGCAGCCTGACTCCCCGAGTCTTGTTACTGAGCGCCAGTGCTTTGATTATGTCCTGTATGCCTGGCCAGGCATGGGCGCAAACTCAGGTTTTGGTCGGCGGCGGTCTACAGGTATGCTCATCTATGACGCCCGACCATTGTCAACAAAGTCGTGAAGGCGGTAAAACTCACACTCGCTATCTAGTGGACGATAAGGCCCTGACTCGTCTGGAGACACACTGGCCATCTCAGTATCAGGCGCAAAAAGAAAACACGGTAGAGGCGCTTAAAGCACTTGTTAGCGAGCAAGCGATGACGCAGGAGCAATTACTAGCGCTTTGGTATCAACAAGACCCTCAGGCTCAGCTTTTGGCTCGTCCCCTTTATTATTATGTACTCGATACCTTGGAGTTGGCTGAGCCTTCTCAGAAAGTGCGCCTCGATACCTACATAAATAGCCATGAGGCTACTGGGGACATACTTGCCTTTATGCAAAGCTCAATTAGCGTTGCTGCGGGGCAACAGGCGCAGCCACCTCAGGTGCTGATGCTAACTAGCGCCAGTCGCGACCCCTATGCCAGTGCCGATTACTACCAGCAATTACTGGCATCAAAGAGCATAGACGGTCAATGGTTGCCTTTAACACCTGCGCTGGCCAAGGCGCTTAGCCAGGGGCGCTGCGATAAGCTCAACGAGTTTCGCCAACAAGCACTGATCTTTGACAGAGCGCGGGTGTACCCTGAGCGTATCGCCGAGGAACAGGCACTGTGCAGCCAAGGTGTCGAGGCCCTGACAGCCCAGATAGAGGCAGCAAGTGCGGTATTTTTTAATGACGGCGATCAAGCGCTTGCCAAAGCGGTGCTGTATGACGAGCAGGGCAAGGAATATCCTTGGACTGAAGCCTTGCGCACCCGCCCGGTTATTCTTGCCAATGGCACTGGCAGTGCATTACAAAGTGGCGGTAGTAACGCCAAGGGGGCAGTGGCCGTGATCACCGGCGGCGATGCCTTTGCTGCCCTTGAAAACAAGGTAGAACTTGCGACCAAGCCAACCAGTTTGCCTTCTGGCTATGCAGCCATCAGCTATGAGCCCGAAGGGGGCCTGGGAACCTTTAACTACGGGGTGCTGGATACGCAATTTAGCGATGACAACCGCAGCCTGCGCTTGCACAGCCTGTTATATGGGGCCGAGCAACTGGCCGGCTACGGCATAGATGCCGGCAGCGCCTTGGTGGTTATTACATCCGGTCAGGACTATATAGGTACAGTGCTTGGTGAGGCGGGGGTTGTTAAGATCCAGCCCCTGGATAAACGCACCTTTCGTTACAGCTATTATCCGAGTGGCGTGCGTTTGACGTTAGAGCAGCAGCAATGGCGCTTAGCCACCGACACAAAGGCCATAGAGGTCAAGGGCCCAGACGCTCAGGCACTGCCACAAATGCGCTTTGGCGATATCCTCTATGATGGCAAGTTGCGCAGCCTGACTCAGGCCATGTGTTTATCAAACAGCAAGGTGGCCTTGGCAACGCAATATACCCGCGGCCAGTATTGGGATTTTACCCTGCGCAGCGATCAGCAAACCCGAATGCTGAATACCGATATTCGTGCCAACGCCTGTGCCATCGAAGCGCTTATTATCGAATTTGCGCCACGGAATTAGTGTTTTATCAGCTAATTATTGATGACGGGCTTGCGTCTACTTGGTAGCGTGATACCTTTTACAGTATAAACGCTTACCAGGAGTGGTTGATGTTTGCAGCAATTGCATACTTGGTGTTGGCCGTGATCTTATGCACCACGGCTTGGATGATAAGGCTTCCCTATATCGCAATCTTTTTTTATTGGAGTGCGTTATCCTTATTTTTGGTGTCTCTGGCTTATATTGCCAACGCCGGGAAGGTTTTCCGGAAGCGTCAAAACGGCACTATTCCCTGGTATATCCGCTGGGCCTTTATCCCCTTTTTGCTGGGGGCGCAACTTTATAACGCCTGGCAGCGACGCAATGATAAGGTGCCGCCCATTCAGGAAGTCGAGCCCGGTTTATTCCTCGCCTGCCGACTTTTCCCGCCCGATGTTGATACCCTAAAACATGAAAACGTCACCGCCATTTTAGATGCCACCTGTGAATTTGATGGCCTGGACTGGACGGTAATGGGCGAGCATATCAGTTATTTAAATATTCCGGTGTTGGATCATGCCGCGCCAAACAGGGCGCAGTTGCGCCAAGCCATTAACTGGATCCATCATCACCGTAAGCGCAAACGTAATGTCGTAGTACACTGTGCTTTAGGCCGTGGCCGCTCTGTGCTGGTGATGGCCGCCTACTTGCTGGCCAAGGAGCCTGATGCGGATGTCGATGAGGTGTTAGAGCGCATTCAGGAAACCCGGGAAACCGCCAATTTAAACCGCTTCCAGCGTAAAGCGCTGAAGAAAATGCACCAGCGCGGCGAGTTGGTGGTGCGCAACCGCGTTTGCCTTATTGCCAATCCGGTATCCGGGCGCAAGCTGTGGGCAGATAAAAAGCACGATATCATGTCCAGCCTCAACAGCTATTTTGATATGTCGATAAAAACCACCACGGAAACTAAAAATGGCACGGACTTAGCGCGTGAGGCCATGGCTGAGCATCCCGATATGATCATCGCCTGTGGCGGCGATGGCACCATAGCCGAGGTGGCTTCGGTTACGGTTAATACCGATGTGGCGCTGGGGATTATTCCCTTAGGCACGGCTAATGCCTTAGCCCATGTGCTGATGGGCATTGAAAGCAAGGCCTTTGGCGTGCAAAAGGCGCTGGACGTATTGATCAGCGGCGATGTAAAGGCCATGGACACAGCCACTTGTAATGACGAGCTGGTACTGCTTTTGGTGGGCATAGGTTTTGAGCACAAGATGATAGAGTCGGCGCACCGTGAAGCTAAGAACAACAGTGGTCAGTTTGCCTATTTGCAGGGCTTTTGGCAGGCGCTCAGCGAACATAAGGCCAAGGACTACACGCTTACTCTGGATGATATGCCGGCACAGGAAATTCACACCAATAGCATGATCATTGCCAATGCGGCGCCTGTCTTTACTTTATTGGCGCAAGGGCAGGGTCAACCGGAGCATGACGATGGCCTGCTCGATGTAAACTGGCTGGAGCCGACTAAAAATTCCAATGTGAATGTGCTCAGTATCGCCGAGCTGGCATTTAACAGTGTGGCGCAGACCCAGCTCGACAGACATGCTCACCACACTCACGCCAGGCGGGTAACGGTGAGTTGTGCTGAGGGCATAGACTATGTTATCGACGGTGAAACCCGTCAGGCAGAGTCATTGGAAATTAGGGTGCAACCGGCATCATTAAAAGTGATGGTACCGAGTAAGCCCTAGGTAAGTTATAGATGAAGCCCTAGCTTAATGCGGGCATTAGATTTGTGCGCGGATAGATGGGCTCGCGCCCATGCTTTGCTTGATGCGGCAACAGTGCTAAGGTGCTTGCCGAAGCCGGCAAGCACAGTATGAGTATCACTTTGCTATTAAAAGCCGCATTTAGGCCCTTATTGTGCGTCGATTTGCTGCTCAGGGGCTGCGTCTGCGAATGCTTTAAGGGTATTACAATGCTGGTAAACTGCCATGATCTTCGGGTAGTTATCCATGGCTACCTTAAAGCGCAGGGCGTTAAATACCTGAGGAACTAAACATACATCGGCCAGGCTCGGCTGGTCGCCACAGCAAAACTGTGTGTCGCCAAGCAGTTGTTCAACCTTGTCGAAGCCGGTGATGATCCAGTCTTGATACCACTTTGTTTTTTGCTCATCGCTCACACCCAGCTCATTACTTAGGTATTTCAAAACGCGTAGGTTGTTAAGCGGATGAATGTCCACGGCAATGGCATAGGCCAGGTTGCGAATTTGTGCGCGCTGCCAGGCATCGCCACTGAGCAGAGGGGCCTGCTCTGTGGTTTCATCCAGCCATTCAAGAATGGCCAGAGATTGCGCCAGCACGCCTTGCTCCGTCTCTACCGCCGGCAATAAGCCTTGCGGGTTTTTGCCGAGATACGCTTCGCCTTCTTGCTCAGACTTAAGCAGGTTAACCGGTACTAATTCGTGATCGACGTTTTTCAGATTCAGGGCGATACGCACCCGATAAGCCGCCGAAGAGCGAAAATAGCTATATAATTTCATTACTTAGCTCCGTTAAAGTGCTTTTTGATGCCTTTCCAGCAATCCAGGTAGTCGCCTTGACGCTCCTGACCCTCGAGTGCATATTTGGTCGGCGCTATGATGTAGCGAGACTCAAACATAAAGGCAAGTGTGTCTTCGTAGCGTACCGGCTCAAGCTCAGCATTGCTAGCCTTTTCAAACACTTCAGCTTCTGGACCATGAGGCGACATACAGTTGTGCAGGCTTGAACCGCCAGGCACAAAGCCCGCTTCTTTGGCATCGTACACACCTTTGATCAGACCCATAAACTCGCTCATGATGTTGCGATGGTAATAAGGTGGGCGGAAGGTGTGCTCGGCAACCATCCAGCGCTCAGGGAAGATCACGAAATCAACGTTGGCCACGCCTGGGGTGCCCGACGGTGAGGTCAATACGGTGAAAATTGATGGATCCGGGTGATCATAGCTCACCGTGTTCATCACATTGAAGCGCGCCAGGTCGTACTTGTACGGGGCACTGTTACCTGTCCAGGCGACAACGTCTAGTGGTGAGTGCTTGATATCGGCGCGATAAAGCTGACCGCTGAATTTAGCCACGATCTCGAAGTCGCCTTCGATGTCTTCAAATGCGGCAACCGGGTATTGGAAGTCACGGTCGTTGGCGTAACCATTGGCGCCCACTGGACCACGCTCAGGCAAAATATATGGGTTGCCGTAGTTTTCACAGATATAACCACGTACCGGGCCATCCGGTAGTTCTACAGAGAACTTCATACCGCGTGGGATCACCGCAATTTCACCGGCGCCGATCTCTAAAATACCGCACTCGGTTTTCAGGCGCAGGTGTCCTTGTTGTGGCACAAACAGCATTTCACCGTCGGCATTGTAGAAGTAACGACCTTCCATAGACTGGTTAGCCACATAAATATGAATACCAATACCGGCTTGGCCATTCACACTGCCATTGGCGGCCATGGTCACCAGACCGTCGATAAAGTCGGTTGCCTGCTCAGGGATAGCAACCGGATTCCAACGCAACATGGTTGGCGGCGTTGGCACTTCGGTAATAGGGGCTGAGCGCAGCAGGCCATTGTCCATTATCTCGTAATCGCCTTGAATTACTGAAGGGCGAATGCGGTATAGCCAGGTACGGCGGTTTTCGCCACGAGGCGCGGTAAAGGCGGTGCTGGAAAATTGCTCCGCGTACAGGCCATAGTTTACTTTTTGTGGGCTGAACTGGCCGATAGGCAGGGCATTCTCAAGGGCTTCGGTTTCAAATTCGTTACCAAAACCTGTCATATATTCAAGGCTGTTATTTGTCATGGTGTCACTCCTGTTGTATTGTGTTTGAAGATACTCTCATGTGAGACTAATTTCAAATCCCATCTCTAATTCGGGTGTAAGAAATTATTTACGTTAACTTAAGGTAAGCAGACTATGGCTTTTAAGCTGGACACCTTTATTCCTTATTTGATGACCTTAAGCGGCGCCAAGGTGAGCGAGGCCTTTGCTCAGGTCTATGGCGGGCAACTGACTAACCCGCAATGGCGCATCGTTTGCCATCTGGCTCAGACCGAAAAGGGCCTAACATCAAGGCAGTTATGCGATACGGCCATGTTGGATAAATCAACGGCCTCGCGGGCTATCAACGAACTAGAGCAGCTTGATTGGCTAACAGTGAGTGCCTGTGCCAAGGATAAACGGGCCAAACAGGTGCGTTTAAGTGAGCAGGGCAGACAGCAATTTAATGCCTTGATCCCAGAGGCTTTGCTCTGGCAGCAGGAACTGCTGGCGGGATTTTCTGAGCAGGAAAAGGCACTGCTGGTGGATTTATTGCGCCGCCTGGAGCTGCGCGCCGCAGATATAAAAAAGGCCCATCAGTAGGGATGGGCCTTGGCTTAACTTTGCGCCAGGCGCAAATTTGCGTTAAAGGTTATTAGAAGGTGTAACGAACACCGATACGCATTTCCCACAGTGACGCATCGCGTTGAACTGCTGTATTTACGTTGTTGGCGTTGAAGTTATGATAAACGTACTGGCCATTTTCGTTGATGCTGGCACCTACTAGACGGTTACCTACGAATGAACCTTTTTCGTATGTACCCCAGTCGTCGTTAAGCAGGTTAGTCAGGTTATCGATAACGAAGAAGGCTTCGCCTTTATGACCGTCCATAAAGCCAGGAAGCTCTTGGCTTACTTTTAAGTCGAACTTAACAAACCAATCGGCGTTTTCTGAGTTACGGCCTGTGATAGAGCCGCGCTTCAGATTTTCTTCTTCGATAAAGGCATTGAATGCTGCTAGATCGAAGTTCTCGCCGTAAACTACGTTAGGATCGTTCTCAAGTGGAATGTAAAGTAACTGACGGCCGCCATTGGCGTTTTCGTCACCCCACAAGGCATCGCCTTGGGCACCCGTGCCTCTATCGCTACCCGCGAAGGTGTAGCTGTAAGGCAGGCCTTCACTTGCTTGACCGAATAGGCTAAAGCGCGTCGCATAACCATCGATAAACTCATGGGTATAGCCAAGGTTTAAAGTGAAGCGGTGCGGCACATTGTAGTCCGAAGTATGTGAACCCGGGTTGCCAGGGTTGGTTGTTGCCAGGTTGCCATAGTTAGAGCCGGCTACCGAGCTGGTCATTGGGTTTACGTCTTCAGAGTCGGTGTAAGAATACGCGAAGCTGAAGTCGATACCATTGTCATACTTCTTGCTGATGGCAGCAGAAAGTACAGTGGCTTCACCATCATCACTGCCTACGTTGGTAAGCATGTATTCGCCATCACGGCCTTCAAGTGATTCATAGATAGGACGACCGTCAAAGGTAGTGTCACCACTGTCTTTTAGTGCCAGGTCCGTAAGAATCGCAGAGTCTTGCTTACGTGAATGTAATAGATCTACGCTTAGCACGTAATCGCTTTCGAACGTGTATGTTGCACCGATTGAGTATTTCCACTCAGAAGGTACTTCGAAGTTAGGGTCGATCACGTTAACTGTGCCATCACCCTGACCGATAGGCGTATTGGCAACCTGATCATACTGGGCTTGAGGGATATCATAACCCGGTGTGCCGCCATCGAAGTTGGTCATTGCTGTGTTGAACAGGTCAACATTGCTTAAACGGGTGTAGATATTGGTTACACCGTCGTTTGAATAGGCATTCGATACCCATACGTTCGGGTTACCACCAGAGAACAGACCTACACCGGCACGCACTTCAAGGGCTTCATCCACAAACCAGTTAAAGCCAACGCGTGGCTGAATCAGGTCAATACCATCAAGGTTTTGCTGGTTAGAGAAACCGTAACGGTTCTCGAAGTTAGCATTGTAGTTCGGGTTATCGTCACTGGTGTATTTGTCGTAACGAACACCAAAGGTCAAGGTTGCATCCAGGTCGCTAAATGCATACTCGTCCTGAATATAGAAGGTATGCTGAGCGAATGAGAATTTCGCTGCTGCGTCCGCTGGGTTGTTGGTACCGGCCGAGTTATTGTACTCAATGCGATTAGCTAGACCCGCTTCAAAGTCATCGATTGAGCTGAAACGGAACTCACCCTGAGTGTGCTGCATAAACATGTTGAATACGTCGATTTCTTCGTACTCATAACCACCTGTTAGGGTGTGCTGGTCAAGGTAATAAGTACCCGCTAGCTTGAAGGTAGTGGTTTCGTAGTTAAGGTCATTTGAATGACGTGAGTCATCCGGACCAATGTAAACCGTACCACCATCGGCAGTATTGATTTGGAATTCACCAAAACCAGAGGCTGCGTCAAGAGATTCTACGCGCGCGTCCAGCTCAGACTTACCGATACGTACTTCGGTTGAGAAGCTGTCGTTCCAGTCCGAGTATAATGAACCTATGATAGAGGTGAACTCGGCACCTTGCTCATAGTAGTGGCTGTTTAGCGATAAACGCGTGCTGCCAGTATCTGATTGTGACAGGGTAAAACCGTCGTTATAGTTGTATACCAAGCTGGCACGGTGATCATCATTGATGTTCCAATCTAGTTTAACCAAGATTTTTTCATCATCTACCGGCGCACTCGCAGGTGTGGTACCGGCGTCATAGTTGTACACGCGTTGGCTGATTTCCTGGATACGTGCCACGTCAGCAGCACTTACACTGCCTGTGTCCAGGGCGCCATAGTTAAACTGGGCAACACCTTCAAGCTTCTCGTAAGAAGTGAATAGGAAGAGCTTGTCTTCTAATAGCGGCAGACCTACGTTGAAGCCGTAGCGCTTCTCGTTGTAGTCACCATTGTCGTATTCTTTACCATCGACTTCATCGCCCTTCATTGAATCATTGGTGTAGTCGAAGAATACGCCGCCGTGGATTTCGTTAGTACCAGACTTGGTTACAGCGTTGATGTTACAAGCGGTAAAGCCACCGTATTGAACATCGAAAGGCGCCATCTCAACGGCAACCTGCTCGATTGAATCGAATGAGAAAGGCGGGCGTACGGTTGGGTAACCGTTTGAACTTAAACCGAAGTTGTCGTTCATGCGCACGCCGTCAAGGGTTAAGCTGTTGTAGCGTGGGTTAGCACCACCACAGTGGATTGCATCACGGCTTTCGTCTACGTATACGCGCGGGTCGATACGAACGATATCTTTAATGTCACGGTTGATGGCCGGTGCGGTTTCCAGGTCTTCTTGAGTGAAGGTAGCGGTTGGGCCGGTACCGCCAGAAAATGAACTAATAGGACGACCGGTTACTACGATCTGTTCCATATCGGTTTTTGCTTGTAGCTGTACGGTTACCGGGTATTCTTTACCCAGAGACAGCTGTACGTTTTCGATCAACTGATCTTCGAACTTATCAGAGTCGATGATTACGTTGTAAGGACCACCTACGCGCAGACCCTTGGCACTGAAGTAGCCAGCGTCGTTAACAACGGCGGTTTTAGATGAGCCCGTTGGTAGGTGGATAATGGTCACCACAGTGCCAGCAGCAGGGTTGCCGGCAGGGCCAGTGATCTGACCTTTAATTGATGATGACGTTTCGTTTGCAAAAGCACCAGTGGATACACCCATGGTTGCTGCAATAGCAGCAGAGATGGCCGTTTTCCTAAGTTGCATTTTCATGTTGTTGTTTCCCGTGTTAAGTTTATCTAGTTAAACAATTCATTATCATCGGCCGTAAAGCTTGGGCCGAAAGTTATTTTTGTGCGGCTAGGCCGCGGTTCCTTGGTATAACTGGTTTAACAGCGCCGCCAGACGTAAGCCGCCGCGACGCAGTTGTTGTTCTACTACTGCCTGGTATTGATAGACATACTCGTATCCTAACTGCTCATTGCCCTGGGCATAGATGCTAGTTGCCAGTTGATGCGACTCCAGTAGCCAGGCTTTTACGTCAACGTTTTTATTTTGCGTGACTTGGCTTTGGGTACAGCATATAAAATCTTTGTATTCAGAATATGACAATTGTTGATGCGCGATTAGTTGTGTGTCCCAAAGGCGATGTAAATTGGTCACTTGCGAGAAAAATTCGACATTAATGCGATTACCGCCACGGTCGGCGCTGCGGCCTACATGAAGGGGCTGATGAATATCGCCAATAAGGTGAATTAAAAAACGTAAATAAAATTGTTTGTCGGCGGCACTGGTATCCGCTTTGCTTAGCGCCGATATGGCGGTGAGAATAGCGCTGTAGGCATCTTTTATATCGGCCTTGTCGCTATGGGCTTGATGCTCGGTATTTAAAAATGCTTGCTGCGAGTCGATATTAATAAAGTGCCAGCGTGATGACTGACGTTGCCAAAATTGACCGGGAGCAGAGCGCATTTCATCGGCCCAGGTACTGGCCCTTGCCAAACTCTGTCCTTCTAAAATAGCCATGACCTCGGCTTTTGCTTCGGCGCTTAAATGCTGCTCGGCGATGGCACCAATAATACGGTGACCATTTGCGCCCCAGGCCCATGCCTGGTTGCTAAAACTTATCCCAAAAGTTGTGCCCATCATCAAAACTGCTATTAGAGCGGCTTTAAATGAGCGGCGAATCAGCTGTAAATCCATTGTTGTTTTCACGTTGCATAGTTGCCCTGTGAGTTAAATTTTCCGAGTTTTTACAGTGAAAGAAAAGGACTTAAGGGGATTCATAATTACTTGTTAATAAATCTATTAAAACAATAGGTTATAATCTATGAATAAAATTACCTGTTGCAATAAGTAATAATAACTGGTGAAATGTCGGC
Source organism: Pseudoalteromonas sp. T1lg76 (assembly GCF_002964725.1). Lineage (NCBI taxonomy): Bacteria > Pseudomonadati > Pseudomonadota > Gammaproteobacteria > Alteromonadales > Pseudoalteromonadaceae > Pseudoalteromonas > Pseudoalteromonas sp. T1lg76. Next base: position 100,359 of record NZ_PQCE01000009.1, on the reverse strand, counting down.
AACGCAATTTCAATAAGCTATAAAGTCCGTTGCAATCGATCAAACGCTGGCGTGACAGCGCGCTGATATTAACAACTATTACCATTGTTGGTTTAATTAGTTATCTTGTCGGTCAGTATCGTCTGAATGCCCACTTGCCTCAGCTCGAATCCGTGCTTTCCACCTCATATAGCTGTAACACCTTGAGCGTCGGGAATAAAACCAGACTGACTCTGTTTGCGCCCAGTCAATCCCTAGCCAGTGAACTGGCACAGCAACTTTGTGTCGATGAGGTGGTATCAAAACAATATGGTGAAGTCTTTGCTTATTGGAGCGGCTCGTCTCAATACGAGGTGCATTTTCTTGGTAAGGGCCTGGCGCACCTGATTTTGGCCAAGGACAATATGATCCACGCCTTTGATGCCCGCAATACCTATGGCTATACGCCGCTGATTGGTTACCCCAGTTACACAGCTTACTTTATTGCCAGTCATGAAAAGCCAAAATTAGAGAAAGCGTATTTTCTCGATAAGCGTATCGGCCTAATTGACTATCCCACCAGTCGCTCGGGGCATATTATCCCCAAACAGGTATTTAAGGATTTGGATCTTAACCTTGATAGCCTGGATATCACCTTTGTGAACTCCCATGATGCGCTGCGTGACAAGCTAGCGCTGGGCGAATTAGATATTATCTCTTCTTACTGGCAGCAATCGGACCATCAGCGTTTTTCCGAGAACTATATCACCGCCATTGGCAGCAATATCAGCGGTAGTCACTGGTATCTTAAACGGGCTGCGGATAATCCTGATCTTGCCTGTGCCATTCAAACCAGGCTGATGACCCTGGCACAAGGGCGTGAGTCCAGTTATTTTAATGGCGCCAAACCCTATTGGCTGTGTCAACAGGGCGGTGGTCAATATTTAGGAGCGGGGCAATGAGTACCAGACGCTTAGTGGTGTCGCTGTTGCGCCGACGTTTTGCCAATCGCAGTTTTAATGCGCAAAAGGCGATCACCTTGTTTGCGCTCGGAACCTTATTTATCAGTATGCTGGCCTATTACCTGGGCGCGTATGGCAGCTGGCAGCAAGGCCAGGCACAGGCATTGGCGCAGTTGAAAACACGTATCGCTTTAGATAGCAGCCATATTGGCTTGGCGTACCCTTTATTGGAAGTGCCCGCCGATGTTGAGCTTACCCAAGCCTACATAGAGAAACTGAACACGCATTTGCAGGCTCAGGATTACCCGCTGCAATTACAACAAATAGGCACAACGACCATCAACTCAGCGGCGGCGCCAAAGCACTTGTTGTTGCAGCGCCCCGGAGCAGGTGAGCTGAGTATAGGATATTCATTGATGCCCATGCCGTTGCATCATGGGCTTAGCGTTTTACCCCTGTTGTTGAGCATCTTGGCGGCCTTGTTTATTTGGCCCTGGTTTAAGGCCATGGAGGTTAAGTTGCAGGTGTTGGCCGAGAAGCCAGAAATTAGGGTGGAGAAAAAGAGCCTGTTATTGGACTTGGCTGATAAAAGTATACGTTATGGTGAACATGGGATGCGTGTGACCCTGGCCAACAAGCCGCTGTGCTTTTATCTGGCATTGTTGGAGTTTGCCATAGAGCACCCTACTGTGACCCTGAATCAAAATAAAGATGTGCCGGTTGAGCTATTGGATTTGGCGCACAAGTATTTCTCACGCCTGATTGAATTAGGCCACACCATTCGTAAGCGTCCGAACTTCAGCAATAGCCTGGAGAAAACCCTGAGCGAGATCCGCGCCGCGTTAGACGAAGCCTTCACCGAGGACGGGGAGCAAAAAGACCCTTACTTCCCGCCTAAAGCCCATGGTGAAGGGTCACGCTCGCGGGTCCATCACTATGGGCTTAGCATCACAGAACCCTCGGCGTTTGAGGTTATCGGCAAGTAAAGGCTGCGGGCACCTCAATGGTGTCGAGCGGGCTGTGCTTTTGCACATACGCGCTTAAAACGCTGGCATCGGCATCGCCGCTATCGACAAATCGCGGATCATTATTAAGCCTTGGATAGCCATCTCCACCGGCGGCATTGTAGCTGTTAATGCTCATGCGGTAGGTCTTGTCTGCCTGATCGGCTCACCGTTAATACGTACCGACTTTAATGTAGCGCCGTCGCAGATGGCAGTAACATTGTTGAAATGAGCATAGGCGCCAGAGTCAGCCGGGTAGGCCGCTATTTTGCGAATATAGGCCAGCGCATCTTGGCCGCTAAAATCGATATAACCGATGCGATTTTTAAACGGATGAACGCGCAGGATATCCTTATAGTTAATCTCACCGGCGACGATGGAGTCGCGAATTCCGCCGCCACTGATCACCGCAAAATCGGCCTTTACATGCTGCTTTTGTGCTTCGGTGATCACCTGTGCTAGGTTGGTAGGCATAAAGCGCACCTTGTTGCGATCGCCCTCAAGACGCACCTGGGTACTTCCCAGGGTAACGCTTAGCTTGCTCTGACCCTTGGCTTGATAAGGGGCAAGGAAGTTCACCATGTTTTGGTCGGGCTCAATATAGTTGCCAACCCATTGTTCTTGCTTATCTTTTAGATTTACCGGATGAAGTTGATAGTTAAGTAGGGTCACTTGCTCACCTTCGATGGCAAAGCGCGCCTCACCCACATACTTGCCCCACTCATGGGCCTGCATAATCCAGATGCCGTTTTGCTTATCCGGCTGGCAAGCCATGCCCGGGCGATAATCTGCAACTGCAACATTGGTGTCTTGCATACACACGGGCTCTTGCGAGTGGCCGCCGACTATCATGTCTATGGCGCCAGGGGCCAGCTGTCGTGCCAGGGTCACATCGCCCGGGGCATTAATGCCATGACCGGCATTAGTGTAATGGCCCATATGGGTTACGGCGATAATCACATCCGCTTGCTGGCGCTGCAAATCCGCCAAAATGGCATTGGTCGCCTTGGTGGGGTCGATAAAGTCGAAGGCACCGATAAAATCCGGGTTGGCGATTTTTGCCGTATCCGTGGTGGTAAGGCCTAACACGGCAATTTTAAGCCCTTGTTTATTGAGCATTACATAAGGCTGATAGGCATGCTTGCCATCGTCTTTATTTAAAATATTGGCGCTTAACAGCGGGAAATTCGCCCATTTTTGCTGTTTAGCCAACACAGATAATGGATTATCGAACTCATGGTTGCCTATGGCCATAGCATCATAGCCGAGCATGCTCATGGCTTTAAAATCAGGTTCTGCTTGTTGTAAGTCGGACTCGGGAATGCCGGTGTTGATATCGCCGCCGGAAAGTAAGATCACCGCGTCATTGCGTTCTTGTGCTTGGGCGCGTAATTGTGTCAGCAGCGTGGCGCGGGCGGCCATACCATATTCACCCTGAGCATTGGGCCAAAAACGGCCATGATGATCATTGGTATGCAAAACTGTGAGGTATTGGGTTTGGGCAGGCGCGTCTGGCGCGACATCCATGTTACTTGATTGTGTGCAGGCGCCGAGAAAAACGGCTGAAACTAAAAACAAAAGGCGCACGATACGATTCCCTTGAACGAATAAGTACGCCGATCTTAATGTAGTTTTATGAAGATTTCATTAGCATCAAAGGCTAATTAGGTTATTTACTCTAGCTTTTTACTCTGATGGTATGCGGCTATTGTCTTTTTCTTCAGTGATTTATGGCATTAACACTTTTTTGTACCGCCTGCTCGCGGCGCGCTAGTTCGGCCTTAGCGATACCCGCCTGTTGGTGATTTACACCTATCATCCAATTGAGGAAGCAAGCAGGGAGTTGTTTATAAGATTCGCCCTTATGTACACCAAAGTCGCAAATGACATTATTATTCTTGTTCATGGTCACTGTCGAATAGTTGCTGAAATCATGCACACCATAGTAGGCAATTGCAGCGGGTTTGATAAGCTCAATTTGTTTTATAAATTTAAATGTTTATAACTTTTTATTATAAAAGTTTAGGCTAAATGTAATCACCGTTTACATTTAGGTATCAATTTGTTTTTGCGCTCAGTTAGTCGTGGAGAAAGGGGGCGGTGGGCGCTAAGGTAGGCGAAAAAGATAATCAAGGAATTTTTATGAAAGCTTCTCGCGCTGCAACACCTCTGGCAACCAGTGTGGCCACCGGCCTGACAATCGCTGCTGCAACCCTAGCCACACAGGCCCATGCCACCATAGTTGAGTTCCAAACCTCACAAGGCAGTTTCCAGGTCAATCTTTTCGACCAAAAAACGCCAACCACGGTAGCTAACTTTCTTGGTTATGTAGAGCGTGGCGACTATCAATCGACTTATGTTCACCGTTCGGTTGAGGACTTTATTATTCAAGGCGGTGCATACAGCTTTGACGGTCAGGCCGAAGCCATTGAAACGCAGGCACCCATTATCAATGAGCCGGTGTTTTCCAATGTGGCTGGCACCATAGCCATGGCTAAGGTTGGCGGCAAGGTAAACAGTGCGACCAGCCAGTGGTTTTTTAATATCGCTGACAACAGTGCCAATTTAGATCTGCAAAACGGCGGTTTCACCGTATTTGGTCAGGTTATCGGCGAGGGCATGAAGGTGGTCAATGCCATTAATGCACTGCAAACCTGTGGCGAGATCCCCATGCTGGATTACAGTGCAGAGCAATGTAGCCAAGGCGAAGATGCGGTGCGTGCCAACCTGGTGATGATCAACGATATTGTTGTTATTGATAATGACCCGAATTCGGCAATCGATCTGACCCCGGTTGAAAATACCCTGATCGATGAGGTTGAGCCCCAGTCGGACTCTGACTCCGGCGCCGCCTGGTGGTTTGCGCCGCTGGCTTTGTTAGTGGCATTACGTCGCCGCACTGTACGCTAAGAACGCGCTAATAAATAGTTAGATAAATCGCCAAACCAGCGTCAGCCACATGGCCAGAACCACCACGCAACCCGCTAAAAAGGTAAAATAGCGGCTGCGCAGGTGGTTTGTGCTTAGGTGGATGACGCTGTGAATGACTCTGGTTAAGACAAACAACCAGGCCAGCGCAACAAACGCATAACCCGAATTGTTGGTGGCGAGGGCACAGAGCACGGCCACATAAAACAGCACAGGGATTTCAAATTGATTGATAAAATTTCGTCCGGCGACCTGCACCGACTCTGGCGCTGAGCCGAGCTCCATGGTGGCAAACTGACGCATCTGTATTTGTTTCTTTTTCGCTGCCCCAAAGCGGCGGCGCCCCATTATTACCATCACTATCAAGGTCAGTAGCACCTGGGCAAACAGGGCAAGTATAAGCTGGCTGGTCACGTTAAGACTCCTTAGGTCTGCTATCAATTACTTAAGTAGCTCATCATTCTAGCGGGCTAAATTATCATGCTCACGGCGTTGGAATTTTTATGTGTAGAATAACTACACAAGAAAAATTCCGACTTGTAATCACATCATTGATCCAGCGCTATCTCTGATCACATACATAACAGTATTGGTATTAAATTCGCAAAAATACCATGTGGTTAGCATAGTTATTACAATTCTATGGCTAATAAGCAAACAAGATTTTCATAATCTGTTACAAACTTAGGTGTTTTTTTATTGCATTTTAAACGGTGATTTTTGATTATGAAGGGCAATATTCATCAATAAGATTCAGCATAATGAAGAAAACAATCGTCCTTAGCGCGCTAGCGCTGGCCGTGTTGGCTGGTTGCAGCGCAACCTCGACACCCACTAACACCGCAGTGCAACTTGTTCCAGACACATTAGTAGTAAGCCCTAACGATAAGCGTGCTTATGAAACGCTAAAACTCGATAACGAAATCGAGGTGATCCTGGTGTCTGATCCGAGTGCGGAAAAATCGGCGGCGGCCTTAAGTGTGGGTGTGGGCTTGTTAAATGACCCCATGACGCAGCAGGGCATGGCGCACTATTTAGAGCATATGCTGTTTCTTGGCACCGAGCGTTATCCTGATACCCAGGGTTACAGCGACTTTATGACCAAAAACGGCGGCGCCCATAATGCCTATACCTGGCTGGATATCACCAACTATATGTTCAAGGTGAATAACGATGCCTACGGCGAAGCTTTGGACCGTTTTAGCGACTTTTTTAAATCACCTAAGCTGTACCCGCAATATACAGACAAAGAGAAAAACGCGGTAAACGCTGAGTGGTCGATGCGCCGCGAAATGGACTTTTTCGGTCAGTTTAAACTGGCTCGTAAAATGATGGGTGAGCACCCGGCCAACCGCTTCCTTATCGGTAACTTGGAAACTCTGGGCGATAAAGAAGGCAGCTCGCTGCATCAGGAAACCGTAGACTTCTACAATACCTATTATTCGTCAAACATTATGAAGGTGGCGATGATTTCAAATCGTCCCCTAAATGAAATGCGCCAACTGGCGAAACAGTACTTTGCCGATATTAAGAATAAGGGCATCGACAAGCCAGGCGTGACTCATGCACTCAACTACGAAAACGTTGGCGGCAAGCGTGTACACTACAAGCCAAACGAAGACGTAAAACAGCTTAAGCTTGATTTTATTATTGAAAACAACCGTGACGATTTTGCCTACAAGCCTAACCGTTTCGTTTCTTACCTGCTAAGCAACGAAATGCCGGGCAGCCCGGCGCAAATCTTGCGTGATAAAGGTTGGGTATCACAGCTAAGCGTTTCGGATTCATACAACAAGTATGGCAACTATGGCGAATTGAATGTGAATGTCGAGCTGACCGATGTCGGCATGCAAAATCGCGAAGAGATCCTCGCCACCATTATGCGTTATATCGAATTGATTAAGGCCAATGGCGTTGACGCCAAGTACTTCAGTGAAATTCGTACCTCACTTAATAACCAGTTCCAGTTCCTGGAAAAGAGCGACGAATTTGGTTATGTGTCGGCCCTGACGCAAAGCATGCAGGATTACCCGCTTAATAATGCCATTAACGCTCCTTATTATTACGCCGAGTTTAACGAGCGCGCTATTAATGAGGTGTTAGATCAGCTAAATGCCGATACCCTGCGCGTCTGGTATGTGTCTAAGGGCGAGCAAACCGACAGCAAGCTGCACTTCTATGATGGTGAATACCGCATCGAAGACATCAGCGCCGAAGAGCAAGCCAGCTGGCAGCAGCCGAGCCAGTTTGCCCTGGCTCTGCCTAGCGTAAACCGCTTATTGCCAGAGCATTTTGATATCAAAACCGCCGCCGCTAATACAGAGCAAAAGCCTAGCATCAGCTATGATAAAAATGGCGTTAAGGTGTGGTTACAGCCGAGTCAGTACTTTGCCGAGCAGCCTAAGGGTGTGGTTGAGGTGTATGTGAACAGTCCGAAAGCGCAGCAGGATATCAAGGCCGGTGTGCTGCTAAGCCTGTGGGCCGATCTTTATAGCCTGTCGCAAGCGGCATTATCGACCGAGGCGGCGATCGCCGGCATGGCGGTCAACATGGATCCGGGCAATGGCTTTAGCCTAAGCGTCGGTGGCTTTACCGATAAACAGCCTGTGTTACTGAGTGAAGCGCTGGGCAACCTGAAGCTAGATGTTGAGCCGCAAGCCTTTGCTCAGGCAGTAGACCGCTATACCCGTGGTTTGCAAAATGCCAAGAAGCAGTTCCCCTTCTATCAGGCCTTTGGTTTGTACTCGGATCTGGTGCGCTCTGGCAGCCATGACAGCGAGCAGCTGATTGCCACTGCTAACAGTGTTACTGTTGCGGATCTTAATGCCTTGATGGATGACGTACTAAGCCGCAATAATGTGCGCGTATTCGCCTTTGGTAACTATGACGATGCCAGCGTTGCCGCCATCGCCCAAAGCATTGCCAAGGCCCTGCCTGAGCAACAAAAAGACAGCGACTATACCCGCTCGAAAACCTGGAAGCCTAAAGCCGGTGAAACCTATGTGGTACAAAAAGATATAGAAGTTGCCGATGTGGCCATTATCGATATGGCGTATCACCCACAATCCGGCTATGCGCAAAAAGCCGCAGCCGCCGTGTTACAGGGTCACTTCCGTACCGTGGCATTCGATAAGCTGCGTACCGAAGAGCAACTGGCCTACGCCGTTGGCGCCACCGCGCGTCCATTGGAAGATTACGCCGGTATTGGCTTGTATATCCAAACCCCGGTGAAGGATGCCAAGGCGATGCAGGCGCGTTTCGATGAGTTCAAGGTGCAATACGCCAAGGTGTTAGCCGAGCTGGACGAAGCCACCTTTGCTCAGTTAAAGAATGCCTCTCTTGTGGCGTTAAAAGAGCAGCCGAAGAACCTGACCGACGAGCTGAGTCGTTTGATGCCGGATTGGTATCGTGAGCGTTTTGAGTTCGACAGTCGTGCCAAGTTACTGGCCGCCGTTGAAGCGCTGACTCTTAAAGATATGCAGGACTTCTATCAGCAGACCATGATGAACCCGGAGGCGGCACGTCTAAACGTGCAGCTGCGCGGCACCAAGTTTGCCGACAAGCCGTTCGCAGATTTGCCCAAGCAAACGAAAATAGAGTCGGTGGCTGATTTCCACCGCGTCGTAAGCTGGCAATAAGCAAATAGAAAAGGCTCCCTCGGGAGCCTTTTTAAGTCTGTAGGTCGGCCTTTAGGCCGACAAAATATACAGCATATACACTTTGTCGGGGTGAACCCCGACCTACAACCATGGCGGCAAACCCCGAATTACAAGGACAACCCCATACAAGGGACTCACTGCATTAGGTATTTGAAATTAACTTATTAATCTCAGCGCTCATTTCGCTCAAGGCTTGTTGCCAGGCTTGGCTTAAGGCCTTAGCCAGGGCTTCGTAGCCATCTTCGGCCAGGGCTTGGCTGTGATAAAAGCGGGCAATTTTCAACACATGCAGCTTGCCCTTGGCATCCACCTTAGACAGTCGCCAGGTGCCTGCTATTTCCGCATTGTTGTCCAAACCACCATTAAACTGCTCTATGCTGACATCGAGCTGAAAAAATGAGGCTTGCAACTGCTCGGCATAGACATCTGCACCCTTGACCACCATCACCTTATCGAGTTCTTGCATCAACTGCGACTGCGCCATGGTGGCCAGTAAATGCGCCGGTGCATCGGCCCAAAAATGATAGTTGGCGCTGTACACCTGATGCTCGGAGCGTTTGATCACCATGGCGCGGTTATTCAGTGTACCGCGCACAGCAATAGGGCTTAGGCGCAGCAGGTGTTCGCTTTGCAGATGATCGCGGCTAAACAGGGAACCCAGCGCCTCGTTTTGATTTGTGCCTTGCAACTGATAATGATGCAAACTCGTGCTGCTGCTTGAGCAGGCGCCGAGCAGGGCGCAGGCCATCAGTAATGTAAGTAATCGCGACATTAATCTTTACTCCTTGGGGTAGGGTCGACGGGCAGCTCCTTGTCGAAAATCAGCATATTCGGTTGCTCGTTCAGGCCTCGGGACAGCGGCTGTAATTCGTCCATCAGGCGCTGTACTTGCTGTAATGTGCTTTGCAGCTCCTGATACATGCCGGAGCCGTTTTGGAAGCTGGCCATGGTCAGCTCAAATTGCTCCATACTTTGCTCGAACTGACGCATGCTTTGGCTGATATCGGCCATGTCCTTGCTAATATCACCGGGCAGGGCGCGTGTCGCAGGCTCATTAATAAAGGTGCGCATATCCGCGGCCAGAGCTTCATAATTGGCCATGGTCTGCTCAAATTGGGACAGGCTTTGTTCGACCTTGAGGTTTTTCACCTTGTTAAGCACATCGTTGAGCTGGTTCGCTAACGCCGAGATACCGCTCGATGTACTTGGGAATACAGTATATTCACCACGTTTGGTCAGCACCGCCGGCTCGGCATCCGGATACATGTCTAAATCCACATACACGGCGCCGGTAAGCAGGTTGCCGGGTTTAAGCGAGGCTCTTAAGCCCTCGGCCAACCAACCTTCAACGCGGGATTGCCAATATTCCCTTGCTTGTTGGGTATCGCGATAGAGACGACCGTATTCGATGCGCACCAACACGGGCACTGCACTGCTGGTATCGCCAAAGTGGGCCGGAGCGCCATCTATGATCACCTCGGCAGGTACCTGCTCTACCGTTCCTATGCGCATGCCACGGTATTCCACCGGTGCGCCCTCGCGCAGGCCACGGATCGACTGTTCAAACTGGACCAGGTAATGGTCGAAATCATAAAAGCGTTGTTCTAGTGCCTTGCTGTAACTTTCACTGAGACTAAAGGTATGGCCTTCTTTAACCACGGGACCCGGTGAATTGTCCTCGGGAATTCCTAGCGAAATGCCGCCTTTAAGCAGTTTAGACAGTGAGCCGGTTTTGATACTGATGCCATCTGCATCCAGGTTCACCTCAAGGCCGGATTGCACCCAAAACACTGTGTTGAGTGTAACCAGATTTTCGTATGGTGCATTGATAAACAGGCCATAGCGCATCACCTGTTGATCCCAGTCGAAGTGGGCGGTTTCGATTTGGCCGATAAGATAACCTTTAAAGTAGACGCCTGTACCAACTTCAAGTACTTCGGCATTACGGCTGGAGAGCTTATAGCGGGCGCCTTTGACGTCGTTGCCAATCAGGGCCGGCTCTTCTAGTAATTCAAATCGGTTAACCAGCTCGTCGCTTTCGCCAGGGGCAAATTCGATATATACCCCCGAAAGCAGAGTACTAAAACCGCTAACGCCGGTTTCATCGATGCGTGGTTTTACCACCCACATCTTAGCGTCTTCGCTCAGTAAGGAGTCGTAATGTTTATCGATTTGGGCTCGTACTATGACATGATCGCGTGAATTGGCCAGGCGAATGGCATCAACCGTGCCTATTTTTACGCTGCGCACCTTGATCTCCGTTTTACCGGCGACTATGCCCTCGGCCTGAGCCATTTTTATATAGATGGTTTGCCCTTTATCTAATTGATATTCAAGCAACATCCATGCACCGACAAACAGCGCCAGCAAGGGGATCAACCAAATCGGTGAAATTCTTGCCGCGGCTTGTATGTATGCAGGTTTAGTCATTTACCACTCCCTTTACCTGTTCGGGGGGATCCCAAATCAATCTTGGGTCGAATGAATGAGCGGCGAGCATTTGACAGATCACCATAGCTCCGAAACACATGGCGCCGAATCCCGGCTCCACAGACATAAGATTGCCCAGCTGCACTAAGGCCACTAACAGGGCGACCACAAAAACGTCGATCATCGACCACTTGCCGATAAATTCGGTCACCTGATACAGGCGCGTATAGGTGCCTGATCGGCTGCCAACCTGACGATAGACCAGTACGCACAGGGTGGCCAGCACCATGGCCTTAGCGAAAGGCACCACCACACTGGCTAAAAATATAATGGTCGCTATGGGGTAAGAGCCCACTTCCCATAATAAAATAACACCGCCGATCAGCGTCGATGCCTCCCTAGAGCCCAGGCTGGTGGTATACATGATAGGCAATACATTGGCGGGTATATAAAGCAGCACAGAGGTGATCAGCCAGGCCGCCGCTTTTTGCAGCCCTTTCATATTGCGAAAATGGGTGGCGGTGTGACACCTGGGGCATCGTTTTTCTGTGGTTAACTGATGGCAGGTATGACAGGCGCGTAATTGCGCATCTATGGCGCGAATACCACTGCTGACCGGCACATCCTGATAGGGACTGATCTGCTGCCATAAACGCTCATTGTTAACCCGGCTCATGGTGGCGATATAACAGATCACAAAACCGGCATAGGCCCAAAAGCTCTGCCCGAAGGACACATCGGCCAGGCTCATGATCTTAACCATGCTGATCAACACGCCGACCAGGAAAATCTCCGACATCACCCAGAGTTCCAGCGCCAGGGTGAACTTTAGAACGCGCCTTCCCCATTGTTTGGGCAGGCTGCGCAGTAAACCCATGTGCAAGGGCACCAGCAAGATCAGCATCAGCAGCGGCAAGATAATAATGCTGATATCGATAAACACCCCAAGCAAGGTGCTGTCGTAGTTAAATAGCATGCGCCCGGCATCGGGCAGGGTGATGGTCTGGGTCAGGCCGTTACTGGAAAAAGAAATAAAGGGGTAAAACACCGAGCTGAGCAAAAGTATGATAGCGCTCAGGCTTAGGGCGACAACCTGGGCATCATTATTTTCGGTACGAAGATTAATTTGGCTGCGACAATGAGGACACTTGGCGACTTGCCCGGCTGCTAAGTCTGGAACTTCAACAATGAAATCACAATGTGAGCAGGCTAGACGCATGGCTTCCCAAAAATAATAAATTACCGCGTATCTGGTAAGAATAGCCGTTTTAGGCGCTTAATCCTAGTAACTTATTGTTACATAAATGCAGCTAAGTGGTGACTGAGTAAGATAAAAATGTGGTTAGGGCAGGGGAAATTTAAAAGCGGCTAAGTGCCTGTGACAATCCAGTGGCGGGAACATTGGCAACCTGGACCATGGCCGGTGCCTGGACACCGACCACAATTTAGCTAAAACCTGCCTAGGCAAATAAGGCGACGGTTTGCTTACTTTGGGCTATCACATCGCCGCTCTCGGTATATAAGGTGGCATCTTCATAGGCATAGCCGTTGTGGGCAGCCGTGGTGGTGATATCCACCCCCACCCAGTCGCCAGCGCTAAGCTTTGGCAGATGCAGGCATTCCACATGCCAGCTCATGCTACTGGCCGGCGCCGGGCTTGGGAAAACCTGAAGCTGCGACGGCGGCCAGCTGTCAATCAGGGCGATAAGATGAGTCCAGTCATAATCTTGCGTTTGCTCTTTAAAGCGCATCCAGCCACTTAAGTCAGTGGCTTGGCTGGAGCTGTAGGGCATGCCACCTGCCACTAAATTTAAATCCACATACTGGAAGAAATTGGGCATCACCCCCTGCACAAAGGGCAAGCAGTTATCGGCGTTAGGCGCCTGTTTCCCCTGCAATTGGGCGTAGGGCACTTCAACAATGGACGCGCGGTCTTTGGCAAACAAGCCCTGCACAGTTAAACAGACCTGATTATGTTGGGTAATAGTGGCCGCATATTGGCTTGAATTCTTACCTTCACGCAGCAAGTTAAAAGACAAGGTAAAAGGCTCATCCGGGGCGATGGGGCCGACAAATTGGGCGCTAAAGGAGCGTAGGGTGCGCTCGTCATGGCAATGCAGCAACATGGATTGCAAAGCAAAGGCGCAGGAGAGCCCGCCAAAAGCGGTGCGCCCCTGAGTCCATGTCTCTGGGAACTGCAGGGTTTGGGTGTCTTTTTCACTGACCAAGGCCATAAGCTGATCAAAAGTCATAATCTGATTCCTATTTGTTCTTGTCCGACCAGTTTAACGCGTAAACCTTGTTTGTAGAGTGGTCAATTTGAAAAAAATTTCAAAAAAACGAATTTTTTTTAGCTATCGCGCTTGAATTAGCAAAACTGACCCCTATTTAGTAAAGCATCAAACAGTTAAACAGATTTTTGAAGTTGGAGAAGATTCATGGGTAAGATTATTGGAATCGACTTAGGTACTACTAACTCGTGTGTTGCAGTACTAGATGGCGACAAGCCGCGCGTAATTGAAAACGCCGAGGGCGATCGCACTACCCCTTCTATCATTGCGTTTACCGAAGACGGTGAAACGCTAGTAGGTCAGCCGGCGAAGCGTCAGGCGGTAACTAACCCTACAAACACAGTATTTGCAATCAAGCGTCTTATCGGTCGTCGTTTTGAAGACGAAGAAGTACAGCGCGATATCGGCATCATGCCGTTCAAAATTGTTAAAGCAGACAATGGCGACGCCTGGGTAGAAGTGAAGGGCGAAAAGCGCGCTGCACCTCAGATTTCAGCCGAAGTACTGAAAAAGATGAAAAAGACCGCCGAGGATTACCTTGGTGAAGAAGTAACAGGCGCGGTAATCACAGTTCCTGCCTACTTCAATGACTCACAGCGTCAGGCAACTAAAGATGCCGGTCGTATCGCGGGTCTTGATGTTAAACGTATTATCAACGAACCAACCGCTGCAGCACTTGCTTACGGTATGGACCGCAAACAAGGCGACAACGTAGTTGCAGTATATGACTTAGGTGGTGGTACCTTCGATATCTCAATCATCGAGATTGACGAAGTTGAAGGCGAGCACACTTTTGAAGTACTAGCGACCAACGGTGACACGCACTTAGGTGGTGAAGACTTCGATAACCGTGTAATCAACTACCTGGTTGACGAGTTCAAAAAAGAGCAAGGCATCGACCTGCGTAACGACCCGCTAGCCATGCAGCGTGTTAAAGAAGCGGCTGAAAAAGCGAAAATCGAGCTTTCAAGTGCACAGCAAACCGAAGTGAACCTGCCGTACGTTACAGCAGACGCAACTGGTCCTAAGCACATGAACGTGAAGTTGACTCGTGCGAAGCTTGAGTCACTGGTTGAAGACCTGGTAACCAAGTCTATCGAACCACTTAAGAAAGCCCTTGCTGATGCAGATCTGTCTGTAGGCGATATCAACGACATCATCCTAGTTGGTGGTCAAACACGTATGCCTCTGGTACAGAAGACAGTTGCTGAGTTCTTCGGTAAAGAGCCACGTAAAGACGTGAACCCAGATGAAGCGGTAGCCGTAGGTGCTGCGGTTCAAGGTGGTGTACTAGCCGGTGAAGTAAAAGACGTACTATTACTGGACGTTATCCCACTGTCTCTAGGTATCGAGACCATGGGTCAGGTTATGACTACGCTGATCGAGAAAAACACGACGATTCCAACGAAGAAGTCGCAAACCTTCTCGACAGCTGACGACAACCAGAGTGCAGTAACCATTCATGTGTTACAAGGTGAGCGTAAGCGCTCGGCTGACAACAAGTCGCTGGGTCAGTTCAACCTAGAAGGTATTCGTGCGGCACGCCGTGGTGAGCCACAAATCGAAGTAACTTTCGATGTTGACGCCGATGGTATCCTACACGTGTCTGCAAAAGATAAAGACACAGGTAAAGAGCAGAAGATCACCATCCAGGCTTCTTCAGGTCTAAGCGATGAAGAAGTAGAAAAAATGGTACGTGATGCTGAAGCCAACGCCGAAGCGGATAAAAAGTTCGAAGAGCTTGTAACTGCCCGTAACCAAGCCGATGCCATGGTTCACGGTACCCGTAAGCAAATCGAAGAAGCCGGTGATGCATTACCTGCAGAAGATAAAGAAGCTATCGAAGCGGCGGTAGCCGAGCTAGAAACGGCTATCAAGGGTGAAAGCAAAGAAGAAATCGATGCGAAAACTCAAGCGCTTATCGAGAAGTCACAAAAGCTAATGGAAATCGCGCAAGCGAAAGCCCAGCAGCAAGGTGGCGCCGATGCAGGTAGCCAGCAGCAAGCAAAGCAAGACGACGACGTTGTTGATGCTGAGTTTGAAGAAGTGAAAGACGACAAGTAATATACTTGTTGCAACACGGGGCGCGCTGGCGGAAATCGCTTGACGCGCCCTTAGTGTATGTAGATTTTTAAAAATAGTGGTAGATATGTCAAAACGCGATTATTACGAGGTACTGGGTGTAGCCAAAGACGCCAGTGACCGCGACATTAAAAAGGCTTATAAGCGCCTGGCGATGAAATATCACCCGGATCGTACTGCCGGCGACAAGGAACTTGAGAGCAAGTTCAAAGAGGTGAAAGAAGCCTACGAAATTCTTAACGACGCGCAGAAACGACAAACCTATGATCAGTTTGGTCATGCTGCATTTGAACAAGGCGGTGGCGGTGGTCACGGCGGCTTTGGTGGCGGCGGTGATTTCGGTGATATTTTTGGTGACGTATTCGGCGATATCTTCGGCGGTGGCCGTCGCCAGTCTCGTCAACAACGCGGCGCCGATTTACGTTACAACATGGAACTGAGCCTGGAAGAGGCGGTTCGTGGTAAAGACGTCGAAATCAAGGTTCCAACCTGGGTTAGCTGTGAGCCCTGTGATGGCTCGGGTGCTAAAGCCGGCTCAACGCCGAAAACCTGTCACACCTGTCACGGTGCAGGTCAGGTACAGATGCGCCAAGGTTTCTTTGCGGTGCAGCAAACCTGTCCAACCTGTCAGGGCACAGGTCAGGTTATCTCGGACCCTTGTAACAGTTGTCATGGCCAGGGCCGCGTAGAAAAGACCAAGACCTTGGCGGTGAAGATCCCTGCGGGTGTTGATACCGGCGACCGTAGTCGCCTGGCTGGCGAAGGGGAAGCGGGCGCCCATGGCGCACCAGCGGGTGACTTGTATGTGCAGGTGAGCGTGCGCGAGCACCCGATTTTTGTTCGTGATGGCAACAATCTGTATTGTGAAGTTCCGATTGGCTTCACCACGGCTGCCCTAGGTGGCGAGATTGAAGTGCCGACTTTAGACGGTCGCGCCAAACTGAAAATACCGGCCGAGTCGCAAACGGGTAAAATGTTCCGTATGCGTGGTAAAGGTGTGAAATCGGTTCGTTCAGGCTCAGTGGGTGATCTGATCTGTAAAGTAGTGATCGAAACCCCGGTTAACTTGAACAGCGAACAACGTGAACTGCTGGAGCAGTTGGAAAAGAGCATGGGCAAAGACAGCTCAAAGTACCGTCCTAAGGAGAAAGGTTTCTTCGATGGCGTGAAAAAGTTCTTTGACGACCTGACGAAGTAATACCAATTCACTTAAATAGCTAATTATTCTAGCGGGCTAAATATCGTGCTCACTGTGTTGGAATTTTTCTATGTAGAATAACTACATAAGAAAAATTCCGCCTTGTGATCACATCATTTATCCAGCGCTATCTCTGCTCACATACTTAACAGATTTGGTATAAGCAGAAAATAGTGAAAAAGCGCCGTAAGGCGCTTTTTTTATGGCCTTTTACTCAGGCTCAATTTAGCAAAATGGCCTGTTCACCGTCCGTACTGCACTGGCACAGTTCGGCGCTGTCGCTGTAACGAATATCATTGATGGCAGCAGCCTTCACCGGGGTTAGTTGTTCGCAGCGCATCACGCATTGGCGCTGTTGTTGCCAGTAACTGTATTCGGCTTGTACCAACCAGGTCAGCAGCAGGCAGACCAGAATCAGGGTGAACACCCTTAGTCGTTTTAAAAGCATAATCGCCTCCGCTCACTAAAGTCCGATACTTTAACTCTAGTGTAAAAACAATGAGCCTACCTAAGCAGATTTTATTTAGAGAGGTGTCGAGTGTTAAAAGAAGGGCGTAGAAGCGTGAAGTGACTACCTGGTTGGCTGGCTCTGTGTCAGTAGGTTCGAGAGGCGGGATTGTTACACTTGGGCGTTATTTATAGATTTTTTCGGTGACCTTTTTTAGCTCGGCATGCGGTAAAAATTGATCTGAGATGGTCAAAATTGCATGCAGGTTATTTTTAAGCTTTTCTAAGTCAAGTTCACCGGGGTTGAGTGACGTTTGCAGTAGATGAATTGCCATGTCAGCAAGCAAAACCCGCTGTTTCTCCAGCCATTGTGGTTCCCCTTTAGCCGCTGTAAGGGCTAAATAACTACTTTCAACTAAGTTGTGTATTTCCCAGCTTGTTTTGATTATTTCGCGGCGTTGTTCGTTATTCATATCTAACCCCTTATTGATAAATTTAACTTTTTTCATTTAGAGCAATAAGTTAGCAGTATACCTAGGGGGCAACAAGCAGATGTGCTTGGTTTTGAACTCGGTTATTAGACAGCCTGGTTATAGAGAATCTAAAAGCGTTATATGAACATTTTATTGGCGCGGCCTGTTGCTTGTTTGCACCCTTACTCCACCCGGCAATAATACTGTTTAAATTGCCATTTACTGGCACGTATATAGTAGCAATTGCTTTCAAAGGTGAGGATCTGAATGATATCCGCTCTTTGGGGGCGGCTAAAATAGGTGGTTCTAATCGTAGTGTCACCAAGGATTTCCACCTTATGGGGAGTAAACTTGAGCTGCTCGGGCATGCGGTTGGCGGGGTAGGTGGTAAAGGCATGCTCATGCAAGACATGGACAATACCTGAGTTGATATTATCCCTAAGCATAAGTCGCTCTTCTGCGGGGATTTCATGCTGCGAAAGCAGACTGGCAAGGGTTTTGGCCTCATCGAGTTGCCAGGCCCCCACATAAAAGGGGGTCTGCCCTGCCTGATAAACAAGGTAAGTTAAAAGAAATCCCAAACCTAGAGGCACCTTCATAGTTCCCTCTGTTCAACCCGAACGCTTTATTGTTGAGCGTCCTTAAGGTGAATAATCGTTTGGCTGCAAACCTCTTTAACCGCTTTGTTCCTTGCCTATCGGCTTCCCCCAGCAGGTATGTAACACCTCTATCGGAACAACCAATTTGAAACCAAACCCGTTAGATAGATTAGTATAGTGCCTAATTTTAAGCCTGCTATTTAGGTGTGGAAATTGCTATTTAAGCCACTGAACTAGGACGTATTTTTGTTAATTGGATAGGTAAGGGCGGTATTGTAGACTAGTGGGAGTGTTGAAGGCACAACTTATAACTAAGGCCGTGGTTGTGCCTATATGAGGCTAGTTAACCGCAAGTTCAAAGGTTTTCTCGTTGAGCAACTCCAATTGCCAGACGTCTTCGCAATCATCCGGGCCCAACATAAAATAGGTATAGCCTTTATCCTTTATCAGATAAAAGTGCATGCTTTGAATATAGAGGGAGGCAAGATCCTTTATTTGCGTCGGTGAGAGCGAGCTCTGCTGCTGGGCAAATGTGGATTTTTGTTTTTCTAAATTCGTTTCTACCCAGGCCGAGTCCCTGACTATTTGTACAGCGTAAGAAATTAGCTGCGGGTTTGGCTCTAAGGCGCCCTGTTCGTGCTCCAGGGTGATGGCCTTGTTATTATAGTTGCCCACCCATTTATTACTCTCGCTATCGTATTTTAGCGTGCCTAAAATGGTGTGGTTTAGCTCTTTTGCCATTTTGGGTTTTTTCTTAAAAATCCATGAAAACATAAAATTCCCTTCTCGATTAAATCTCTTGGCCCCAAGGCATGGGGCTTGGGTTCGGCGCCATTCTAGCGGTAAATATTACAAGTTAAAAATATTTAAGATAAACAAGGCATAAGCCACTTATGTGTATGCGGCTTTAACCCCAAAATCGACAGCACCGAGCAACAGCATAGTGGCAAATAGGCAGGCTAAAAATCCGGCGAATATCTTACTGCCTCGTTTAAAACCGAATTTACTGTAGCCATAGGCGGGAATGCCGATAAAACCGATTAGGGCGCAAAACAAGGGAAAATAACCAGGATGGGTTATTGAGTTCTCTGCGCCGTGGTATTTACACCAGGCAAAACAGCAAAAGGAAATAAACAGGGTATGAGGCAAAAAGGTAATGCTTTCCTTGTCGTGGGCATACAGAAAATAGCTGTCTATAAAGGCCGCAAGGATGTAAGAAAATAGCGCCAAGATGATTATTTTGTTGGATTTTTTCATCTTCTTTAGGCCGTTAGGCAAGGTTGTATTCGCGATTAGCCTTACACAAGTCGTCGTGCAGCCTCATCACATGGATTGCCTTTGGGTCGGTAATATCGGAGCCGAGTTTCATCATAAATTTGCACGAGGCATAATCATTGGCCTTGCGCTCATAGGCGTTTATCCAGTCCTGCCGCTCTTTAAGGCGCTCCGCCTTAATAGGCCAGACCCCAGGGCGCGGACGAAGCCTTTCTATGCCCACTCGCCAGGGTTTGGGGCTGACCCTGGCCCTAAAACAGCGCTGATTGCGACACATTTGCATATAGACCCTGTCCGAGCCAAGACTTTTTAACAGCGCCGCCGAGCCCTCACTGGTGGGCTCATAGGTTTGCTCCATAAAGAGAATGCGAAAGCCCATGGATGTCTGGTAAATGCGCATATGAAGCACTGGATTATCGGCAGAGACCTGCTGAAAGCGGGTGATGGCCTCTTGCTCCAAACCACCCCTGCGGTTAATTAGCTGATTATTGATAAAACCCGCAATGGGTGAAGAGAGCATCAGCGACGCCATTAGCGCGGCAAATAAAACCCACCAGGAGCCAGTGAACACGCTTGCAACAGCCCCAGCAAGTGCCAGGCCAATAAACACCCAGGTAACGAGTCTCGTCGAGGGCGCACTATCGAGATCTATGTCTGCAAACATCACATCCGGGGTATTTAAGCACAGGGCGCCATAGGAGTTTCTGGAAATAACCACGTCTTGATGCTTAGAGACGACCTCTTCGCGGATGGGAATACCCTCAGCACCGTTATAGGAAATTTTATGATCAATGCGTCGCACATCGCCTTGCTCGCTCAGGGTCTTGAGTGCGTCATCAAGACGCTGATCCGCGTGTTGCTTTGCATCTTCTTCACTGATATCTGACCAGCCAAAGCGCTTGATTGTGTATTGTCGGTTGTTGGCACGGGTTTTTGCTTGCGATTCGGACCAATACTTGGGGACTATCATGCCGTCTTCCTTGGATGGCTAAGGCTGTAGAGCGAGAAAATATGATACTTACCTTAGCACCTTTTGAATTCTAAAAACTAGGCTTTATTTAGTAAAGGCAATGAGTTACCTAAATTTAGGCGGTAAAAAACTGGTCAGGTTAGAGTGGGGAGCGGGAGCCCAGCATCACGGGCTCCTAGTAAGGTTTTTTTATTGACGTTGCTGATACACAGCCAAGGGATGGGAGGTACTGAGCGAGATATGCACCTTATCTCCGGGACGTACCATCACCTCGTGGCTTACTCGGCTGGTGACTAGGGTATTGCAGGTCAACTCAACCGCACACAGGCGACTGCCGCCTTCAAAGCGCACCCAGGTTACGGTACCGTTACTGTTATCGCCATTTTGCGCCAACAGCACGTCATCGGGGCGCAGCAGCACATCCACGGCGCCTGCATCACAATCTATGCCTTGCGCCGGTGCTATGCCTATAGCGGTGCTGGCTTGGCCGTGTTGATAGTCGCCGGCAATAAAGCTGGCTTCGCCTAAAAAGCGTGCCACAAAGCGATTGCTCGGCAGGCTAAAGCAGTGCTCAGGAGAATCGATTTGCTGAATACGTCCGTCTTTGAGCACCCCGACTCGGTCGCCTACCGACAGGGCTTCTTCTTGGTCGTGGGTCACCCAAATCGCCGGGACGCCCGCGTCTTTTAAGGCATTGCGAATATCCCAGCGCAAGGTGTCTTTAAGCGCCGCATCCAGATTCGACAGAGGCTCATCTAAAAGCACAAAGTCTGGCTGGTGAGCGAGCGTTCTCGCTAATGCCACCCGTTGCTTTTGGCCGCCTGACAGTGTGGCGGGCTTTTTATCGACAAAGGCACCAAGACCAAGCAGTTCAATCCAGTGCTCCGCTAAGGAGGTGTCCTTTAAGCGAAAGCAGATATTTTGCTGTACGGTGAGATGGGGGAACAGGGCAAAGTCCTGAAACACCATGCCGACACGGCGTTTTTCCGGGGGCACATGTAACTTTGGGGTGGCGCGCCAGGTGCCAAGATTGATTTCTCCGGCGCTGATTGGAATAAGCCCGGCGAGGGCCTGTAAAATGGTGCTTTTACCGCAGCCGGTAGGACCAACCAGCATCAGGATCTCGCTCTCACCCAATGAGAGATCTAAGTCGCTTACGACCCGATTACTACCATAATCGATAGCCAACTTACTAACAGATAACATGTATTCTTGATCCTTAATTACTGCGTTTTTCACCGGAAAGCATAATAGCTAAACCACAGGCGGAGATCACTACAAGCAAGAGCCCGGGGATGGCGGCGCGGCCAAAGTAGCCCGCTTCATAGACGCGCCATAGGTACGTCGATAATGTCTCGAATCCAGTCGGGCCGAGCAAGAGTGTGGCCTCTAATTCTCGCATTGATTCTAAAAATACCAAGGCAGCACCTGCGACTATACCGCGCGCGGTCAACGGCAAGGTGATGCGGGTAAAGGCCTCTCGTGGGCTGGCTCCTAATACCCGCGCCGATTTAACTAAACTGGCGTCCATATGCTCGGTGCTGGTGCGCACCGAGCCCACCGCCAAGGGTAAAAACCGCAGCACATACGCGATAACCAGCAGAGCCAGAGTTTGATAAAGCATGGGTAGTTGCAGGCCGGCGTAAACCAGTGCGGTGCCCATGACAATACCGGGAATACCAAAGCCAAAATAGGTAATACGTTCCATAACACGACCGGCCTTACCGCTAAGCGCCGCATGGGCCACAGGGATAGCAACGATCACCGCCACCAGTGCCGCTATGCCCGAGGCGTAGGCCGAATGCCAGGCAATGGTAAAGTCGAACTCGGCCAGACCATCGCGGGCCAGCCACAGCGAAAAAATGCCCAAAGGCAGGCCTATCGCCAATAGCAGTACGGGGGCGAAGGTGGCGAACAGGGCCGCTACTTGCCAGGGCTTGGGGAATAAGATCAAGGGACGACCATGGCGCTCGGTGGCGGTTTTTATTTGTGATTCTAAAAACAGCAAAAAGCCGACTATACACATCAACTGCAACGACAGCATGGCGGCGCGGTTTAAACCAAAGGCGTTGTATTCCACATAGATCACCCGGGTAAAGGTATCGAGGCGCATCATCGCCGGGGTACCGAAATCGGACAGGGTATACAAGGCCACCAACAAGGCGCCGGCGGCAATACCGTTTACCACCCGGGGTAAAATCACCTTAAATACGCTCATGGTCATCGACATGCCCAGGGTTCTTGCGGCATTGACCATGCTGGCATCGAGACTCAGCAGTGAAGAGCGGGTGGTCAGCATCACAAAGGGAAAGGTGTACAGGGTCATAACAATGGCGGCGCCACTTAGGCCATACATGGGCGGCGTGGCTATGCCAAACAGCTGGTTGATTTCTCCCCCCGGGCCAAAGGCCGCATACAGGGTAAAAGCGCCGATATAGCTGGGGATGGCTAAGGGCGCGGCAAACACCACTAGCCACATCTTCTTCAGCGGTAGATGCACATAAGCGCTGATAAAGGCCAGGGGCACGCCGATAATGATCGAGCCCAACACAGTAAGCACCATCAGCGACAGGGTATTGCCGAGTATGGTGAGGTTATGGCTGTCGAATACATTACTGGCGTCACTGGCGAGCGTGAGCAGCACATACACAGGGGTTAAGGCCACGAGCGCTGCAAGCAGCGCCATGGGGTAGGAAGCGGGTAGGCGCATTAGAGCACACCGTTATTACGCATTAAATCCAGGGTCGGGCGCAAGTCCGCCAATTGCGTTAAGTCTATTTTAGGCGGTGAAATGCTGGCCAGTGAGGGCAATCCTTCGGGCGGTTTAATGCCTTCGATAAGCGGGATTTCATAGGCCTCACGGGCCAGATAACCCTGTACCTCAGCGCTTAATAGGTAACGCATAAAGTTGGTTGCCAGCGGGTCTTTATTCAAGGCCAAAATACCTGAGGCATTAACCAAACAGCCGGCATCATTTTGGGTAAAAGCAAGATCTAACTTGGCTTCGGGTTTACCCGCTTTAAGGCGCAGACTGTAGTAGTGATTGGCAAAACCTATGTCTACTTCACCGCGCTCCACAGCCATCACTACACCCAGTTCACCGGCATAGGATTTGGCTTTCTTTTTCACCTTTTTCAGCCACTTGGCAGTTTTATCATCACCTTCAAGCAAACGCATCGCGGTGATAAAGGACTGGAATGAGGCATAGGCCGGGGCCCAGCCAATACTCAGGTCACTATCGGCAATGGCCATAATGCTGTCGGGGATCTGCTCCTTGGTCAAACGCTCTGTGTTGTAGGGCAGGGTGCGTATGCGGCCGGTCACCGGCGCCCAACCCTGGTAGCGAAACTGAGGTTGCAGTTGTGCCGATAAGTCAGCAGGCAGGGGCTGTGCCAGCCCGGCATCGGTTACCAAGCCAATGGCACCGGAGTCCACCGCCCAGAATAAATCGGCGCGGCGTACGCCCATTTTCGCTTCCGCGACTATGGTGTTGGCCAGGGCTGCGGTGGGGCCGCGGCGAATACCCAGCTCTAAATTCGGGTTTTTATCTTGAATGGCTTGCAGGACATTTTCATACAGACCGCCTTCGCCACGGCCAAGGTATAAGGTTAGCTTGCCTTCGAGGGCGGGCAGACTGTCCACCGATACCGGGTTGGCAGCGGTGGCCGCGAATGCCCGCGCTAGGGGTAGCGGCAAGGTGCTGGCTACCCCAAAGGCGGCCAGACCCTGAATAAAGGTTCTGCGTTTCACTTAGAACACGTCCTTACGGGCTTTTTCGGCCTTTTCAATTAGTTTTTTGGCACGATCAAGCTTGCTTTGCATGGCAACAACCACAGCACGTACGTCATCGACACTTTGGTTATCGGCGATCGCCTTTGGCAAGGTCACATTGAAGTCTTTTTCCAATTCTTCTACCAGGTTGGCATCTTGCTCAATTAAGGTGCCTTCAACGCCTTCAAACAGGTGCAGGTAGGTGTCATGAACGATCTGCGTGGCTTCATCGCCAAGGCGTTCTGCATATTTGGCAACGACACGGTCGAGCTTATGCTTGATCTCGTCCATGGTGGCGCTTTGTGTCATGGTCTCTGTAGCCGTAGCCTTAACGCTCTGAAGCAGGCCTTTTTGCTGGAATTGCGCCGCCAGTTTAACTGCGCCCAGGCCTTGCCAAAGCGCGGCATTGAGTGCTTCTTGTTGCTTACGTGCTTCGGCCGCTGGCGCTTTATTGTCTATGGCCATCTTGATGCCGTAAAGCCCTTGCCAGATAGAAGCATAAACGGGCACATAGTTAGTTTCGATGGCGCTGTGAAATTTAACCGATTCCCAGTATTCAACGAGGTCATCGCTGTTTACCGCCTTGTTGCCTTTAGCCTCGTAATCGCTGACCATGGCATCAACCTTGCCAATCATCCATTGTACTTCTTCGGAATAATCTTTTAGGTTTTCTTGTAGGTGATTAACGTGTTCGCCGATAGGACCGTTGGCAAAGGCCGGCTGAAAGCTAAATGCAGAGGCGAATAACAGGCTCACGCCCAAGGTTTTGACTGATTTATACAATGAATTCATAGCGTGGGGATCCAAGGCTAATTGTAAATGATAGTTATTATCATATCCGCACAACTCGTTTAAATCAATACATTAAAGTGTCGTGTTCCGTTACTTTTTGTGCCAAACAGCACATTAGCAAAAGCTGGGTCTCATAGACCCGATGGAGCATAGACAAGTGCCCTAAGCAAACAGTATGCTGCTTGATGGTAATACCAATTCTGTTAGATATGTGATCAGATATAGCGCTGGATAAATGATATGATAACAAGGCGGTATTTTTCTTATGTAGTTATTCTACATGGAAAAATTCCAACGCTGTAAGCATGATATTTAGCCTGCTAGAATGATTAGCTATTTAAGTGAATTGGTATATCTACTTTGAACAAGGGATTGGACATGACCCCAGCGGTAACCTTTTTAACCAAGCATAAGGTGAAGTTTGAGCTCATCAGTTTTGAGCATGACGCCCAGGTTGATAATTATGGTCAGGAAGTCATAGATAAATTGGCACTGGACGGGGCCTGCGTATTCAAAACCTTGGTGCTGGAAACCGCAGAGCAAGGGTTTGTGGTCGCCATTACCCCGGTGAACCAACAGGTGAATACCAAATCCCTGGCCAAACTGGCGGGCTGTAAAAAAGCGGCCATGGCCGCGGGGGCCGATGTGGAGCGGGTAACCGGCTATGTGCTCGGCGGCGTGAGCCCCTTTGCGCAAAAGAAACGACTGCCCGTGTATGTGCATCAAAGCGCCCTGGCGCAGGAAACAATTTATGTCAGTGCCGGCAAGCGCGGTGTTGAGCTGGCCTTGGCACCACAGGATTTAATTACCCTTCTAAATGCCCGTAGCGGTGAGTTTTAGCCCTAGTGCCTTTATTGCGCTCTCTATCGAGCGCGCTCTGTGTTGTTGGGCGCTTGCTGCGGCGCTCATTTTTCCCCAAACAATCTTCTCTCTGCGTATTTGTTTCATGCTTTTTCACTAGCGAAGCACTCGAACCCCCTCCTTGAATCACGTACTGAGCAAAATTATTTTTTGCGTACACCTGTACGCTCAAAGCGCGGTAATTCAGGTGCTTGGGGCGAATAAGGCAAATAAAGTTTGAAATTTGTGTTAAAAAAACTGGTTGGACCAATTGATCTATTCAGATTTTTATGACGTAATAATGGAAATTAACTGGTCAGATGAGTTGGTTATGAGCTTACGTACAAAATTAAAAAAAATCCTTCCTAGTATTTCCATCACAGAGCAAGAGGCGCTGGACGCCGGTGATGTATGGTTAGAAGGTTCTATCTACCGTGGTAAACCGGATTTCGCGGCGCTGCGCGATGTGCCAGCGGCAACCTTGAGCCAAGAAGAGCAAGCTTTCCTAGATGGCCCCGTGGCCCAGCTGTTGGAAATGATCGATGAGTCCGAGATTCAATCGGGCACGCATCTGCCTGAGCATATTCTAGAGTTCTTGAAAAAAGAACGTTTCTTCTCGCTGATCATTCCGAAGAAGTTCGGTGGTCTTGAATTTAGCCCCTATGCCAACTCGACCATAGTGGCTACCATTTCAACTAAGTCATCGGCGGTTGCCGTGACCGTGATGGTGCCAAACTCCTTGGGCCCGGGTGAGCTATTGCTGCACTATGGTACCGAAGAGCAACAAAATCATTATCTGCCGCGCCTTGCCAATGGTCGCGATATTCCTTGTTTCGCCCTGACCAGCCCGGAAGCGGGTTCGGATGCCGGTGGTATTCCGGATATCGGCGTGGTTAAAGAAGGTGAATACCAGGGCGAGAAGGTACTTGGCCTGGAAGTAACCTGGGACAAGCGTTATATCACCCTGGCACCTATCGCCACCGTATTGGGTTTAGCCTTTAAGGTGCAGGACCCGGATCACCTGCTGGGTGATAAGGAAGACCTCGGCATTACCTGTGCGCTGATTCCAAATACCCACCCGGGTGTGGAGCTGGGTAATCGCCACGACCCTATGGGCGTGCGTTTTTACAATGGTACGACGCGCGGTGAAAAAGTCTTTATTCCTATGGACTTTATTATCGGCGGACAAAAGAACATCGGTCGCGGTTGGCAAATGCTGGTGAGCTGTTTGGGTGCCGGCCGTGGTATTTCACTGCCAGCTTTAGGTGTGTCGGTATCTCAGGTTTCCTTTAAGGGCGCCGCCGAGTATGCCGCGGTGCGTGAACAGTTTGGTCTGGCTATCGGTCAGTTCGAAGGTATTCAGGAAAAGCTGGCCGATATCGCCGGTAAAACCTACTTACAAGAAGCTATGCGTGTGCTCACCACAGAAGGTCTGGGCATGGGTCTAAAACCTTCGGTAGTAACCGCCATCGCCAAGTACCATATGACCGAAATCGGCCGTGACGTGCTGAACTCGGCCATGGATATTCAAGCCGGTAAAGCGATTCAGCGTGGCCCGCAAAACACCCTGGCCAGCGGCTTTGTCGCTCAGCCCATCGCCATTACGGTAGAAGGGGCGAACATCCTGACGCGTAACCTGATGATCTTTGGTCAAGGCGTGATGCGCTGTCACCCTTACTTGCAGAGCATGGTGGAGTCTATTCACTCGCAAGAAAAAGATGCCGATGCCACCTTTAATCGTATTTTGCGTAAAACCGTGGGTTACAGCACCGCCAATGCGCTGCGTGCTTTCAAACATGGTTTACTGCCTTTTACCGCGCCGAGCTCGTCGTCTTTGCCAGAAGTACGCCAGTATGAAAAGGCGGTGCACAAGTTGTCGTCACGCCTAGCCGTGTATGCGGATTTCTCCTTATTGGTTTTGGGCGGAAAGTTAAAGCAGGCGGAAATGTTGTCGGCGCGCCTGGGCGATGTGATGAGCTATATGTATGCGGCCATGGCCTCGATTAAATACTATGAGCAAAAGGTCAGCAGCGCAGATCGCGAGCAAGCGGCGCCATACTTCCACTATGCGACCCGCTGGGCACTGCAACAAGCGGAGCAGGCACTGCATGCCTTCTTGGATAACTTCCCGGCATCGGGCACCCGTAAGTTTATGCGCTTCCTAACCTGGCAGTACGGCTACAAGATGCCAACCATTGGCGACAATCTGGTTCGCGAACTGGCCCATCAGGCGCAACTGGATACGGCCATTAAAGCCCAGCTGACACATCTGGTGAAACCGACGCCGGGCGATGGTCACGATATCAACGAGCAGGCCTATAAAGCCAAGCTGGCAAACCTTGAGAGCCTGGCCAAGGTACGCAAGGCCATTAAGTCGAAGCAGATTCGCTCTGGTGTGCGTTTTGCCGAGACGCTGGATAATGCCCTGGCGGCCAGTGTGATCGATGCCAACGAATATGCGTCTTTGGTTGATTATAATCGCAAGCGTGAGCTGGCTATTCGCGTCGATGAATTCGATTTCGATATGAACCTGCTGCGCCCGGACGGCACCCGTGCCGACGGCCAAGACATGAGTCTACGCAGCGCCAGCTAATTATTCCCTGTCACATTTGCATTACCACCAAGCCCTTACCTCTGCGTTAGGGCTTTTTTATTGGGTGATCTTAAGGCGGCCTCTGTTCGTAATGCCAGACGGAGGAAATGTATGCTCACTTTATTTTATGACGGCAATTGTCCGCTGTGTGCCGCCGAGATCAGAAAATTAAAAGGGTACGCTCATAAGGGTGCCCTTGTACTTATCGATATTAATAACGATGAAGACCTTTCATCCTTCCCCATGCTTGATTATCACGCCGCCTTAAATACCTTGCATGCCCTTGATGACAAAGGGCAGATTTTACTGGGGTTGGATGCCAATGTCGCCGTGTGGCGGGCGGTTGGTAAGTACCCTTGGTTAAGGGTGTTGCGCTGGCCATTGATCCGTATTGTCGCAGACTGCTGCTATCGAATTTTTGCTAACAATCGCCACAGAATATCGCTCTGGCTATCGACTCGAGCTTGTAAAGAGCAGTGCGCAGTGGGTGAGCGACATGAGTAGAGCCCTGATAATTGGCGCCTCGAGTGTCATAGCCCAAGCTCTTATCGATGAGTTGGAGTTACACGGGACGCAGGTGCACAGCGTGAGCAGAGCCAGGCTCACGCGTGAGCGACACAGCTGTTTGGATTACAGTGAGCAGGCGATTGCCAACTGGTGCCTTGATGCCCAGCAACAGGGGTTGGCCTTTGAACACATTTATATTTGCAACGGCATGCTGCACGCAGAGGAGGTGCAGCCCGAAAAATCCCTAACTGCTTTTTCGCAGTCGGCCTTTTTCGAGGTGATGCAGTGCAACACAGTAGTCCCTATGTGGTGGCTGTCGAACCTAAGCAAGATTTTGGCGCCCGAAGCGCAATGCGTGGTCACCATTTTGAGTGCCCGCGTGGGCAGCATCACAGATAACCGTCTGGGGGGCTGGTATAGCTACCGCGCCTCAAAGGCGGCCTTAAATATGCTTACTAAAACCGCTGCTATTGAAATCCGGCGCACGCACAAGCAAAGCAAATTTTTGCTGTTTCATCCCGGTACCACGGACAGTGCGCTGTCCAAGCCTTTTCAAAAAAATGTGCCTGCGGGCAAGTTGTTCAGCCCTCATTTTGTCGCCCAGCGATTACGAGAATTGAGTAACGATTACGCCTTTCTTCCGCCCTGCGGCTTTTATGATTGGAATAGGCAAGCTATTGAGTTTTAAAGTTTATAGAGAATCTAATGTATGCAATTTAGTAAAGACGATCTCGACGCCATGCCCTCGCGCTATAGAGCGCACTTCGTAAACAGCCTGTCGGGGTATAAAAGTGCAAATCTGGTGGGCACCACAGATGGTCGGGGAAACCATAACTTAGCCATTGTCAGCTCGGTGGTGCACCTGGGGGCGCATCCTCCTTTGGTTGCCATGATCATGCGCCCGGATGTGGTGGAGCGCCATACCCTCAGTAATATAAGGGCCACGGGTTGGTATACCATCAACCAGGTGAACACTGGTTTTTGGCAGGCCGCGCATCAGACATCGGCCAAGTACGCTGTGCATGAAAGTGAATTTGATGCGGTGGGTTTAGAGCCTCAATTTATCGGTGAGTGTCCCGCTCCTTTCGTCAGCCAAAGCCAGTTGAAATATTCGGTGAAATTGGTTACCGAGCAGGTCATAGAACAAAATGGCACCCTGATCTTGATTGGCGCAATCGAACAGGGGGAGGTCAGTGACAACGCCTTGTGCAGCGACGGCCATATCGACCTTCACAGTATAGATACGGTGGCGATAACGGGATTAGACGGGTACCATGTTGGCAGCCGCCTTGGCCGTCTCAGTTACGCACAGCCCCATGTGTGGCCAAGCGCCCTGGATGACTAGTGTAAAGGGGATTGACAGCGCCCTTGTGTCGAGACTGTGCTGAGGTACAATGTCGGCAAGTTGAATTAAGAGGTTTCTCCCATGCGTTTAGTCTTATCCCTGTTTCTTGGTGTTTTTATTGGTCTGGCGTCAATGCAGACAACGGCTCAGCAGAGCGTTGATCTCGAAGCCGTGATGAAGAAAATGGGCCACAGCTTTAAACAAGCGGTTAAAGCCGAAGATCAAGGGCAAATGCTTATGGCCTTGGACGAGCTAGAGACCTTGGTAGAGCAAGCCAAGCAGGCTCGCTTTAACAAAGAGCCGGAAAAGTCTCAGTTGGGGTTGGACAAGGTACTGGAGCAGATTGCACTGGCTCGTACCTTGGCGCAGAACAACGAATTGGCGCAAGCGAGCGTGGCCCTAAAAAGCATTGACTCACTGCGCAAAGAATACCATGAGCTTCATGAGCCACCGGGCTTATGGCAATTATTGTTTGGTCAATAATATTTATACCAATTCACTTAAATAGCTAATCACCCTAGCGGGCTAAATGTCGTGCTCACCGCGTTGGAATTTTTCTTATGTAGAATAACTACATAAGAAAAATTCCGCCTTGTTATCACATCATTTATCCAGCGCTATATCTGATCACATACTTAACAGATTTGGTATTAGTTTCTCACTGGTTGCGGTGTTAATCGCCGCCGCCACAGCCTCCACCGCAGCTTGAGTCACCGCCGAAACTATCGCTCGAGCTCGACGTTGAACCGCTGTCACCTGCACATCCCGATGAACAACCTATATGGGCGGCACAATAGCCATCGCCATACAGGGGCGACTTTTTATTCTTGCAATCTAAGGCGTAGACAAAGCCATCTTTAATTTTAAGCTGGCTATCGAGAGCGAACAGTAGGGGCAACTGCGTGGGTGCCGCAGCGGGTAAGTTGCTTTTGGCGCAGGCCAGACGCCAAGCGCGCCTGATACCATCCTGGGCGACCACCTTGGTTCTCATGGCCTCGCTTGGGGTATGGTGCAAAAAGCGCCCGAGTGCCTTTTTACAAAACTGCTGATAGTTGCGGGTAAAGAGGATAAATTCATGCCAGGCCACGTCGACCACCTGCGAGGGCATGGCTACCATTTTATTGCCTGCTTGATGACAGATATAAAAGTAATCCCTTAGCCCTTGCAATACCAGCTCTACGTCCTTGTCATTGAGATGGGGGTAAGCGTGCTTTACTTTGGCGGCTATCGCCGGGGCAAACTGATATCGCTCTATATACACTCGCTGTGCTTGCTTTTTGCGGCGCTGGTATAAATAGACGCTCAGACCTAAAACGATCAGCGCCGTGATGGATGTCATTAACATTTGCTGTCCCTGCCCATGGGTTATTCTTTTTATTATTCAGCTAACTACGGGTTGCCCTTGGAAGCAAGTTGTTTTTTGGCTAACAGCCTTTTTGTATACACAGAGCCAGGTTTTGCAAGGTAAAGGGCCAGGGCTCTTGGTGTAAGCTACTAAAGCGCTTAAAGTTAATATTGCCCAGGGTGCGTTCTTGTATGGCCTTGATCAGTATTTGATATTGCTCGGAATCGGGCTCAAATATGGCGAAGTTACTGCTAGAGATAAAGGTATCGCCCTGATGATGGGCATCGTGCAACATGATCAAGGCCGCAGCCCCCAATAACACATGGCCACCGACGGAAACATCAAGGTGTTCATCGGTGTCCATCTTATCCCAATTGATACCGCCGACGACCGGTAGCTGCGCCGAGTTTACACTCGCAGCAGCTCTAAGAGCCCCCCCTGCAATAGGGTCGTTGGCTGCCCAAATCATATTGATATTCTTGATATGACTAAGCACGCGAATACTTTTGCGATAGCCTTGCTCTGCGGACCAATTTGCCACTTCATGGTATACCAGGTTTACTTCCGGGTGCTGGCGTAAAAACAATTCCAGGCCACGCTGGCGGCTGAGTGCCGAATCGGTAGTGTGATCGCCATACAGTGCCAGCATATTGAGTTTGGCACCTTCACCAAAACGCTCAATGGCGCGCTCAAACAGACCGCGGGCCAGCTTATAACCGGCCTCGAAATGATTGGGCAGAATATAGCCGAACAGCCAATCTGGTTTAGTGGTGAGAATGTGCTCCTGCGGAGCATTATAAATAAATAACAGTGGCTTATCTAATTCAGCATCGGCCTTGATCAGTTTGGTTATGGCTTTTTTCTCGTCAACCACTATGACATAGTCGGCATTGCTTCTGAGCGCGTCGTTCAGTTGCGACTTCATTAAAATATGATTGCGATTGGCATAGGTGACCGACAATTTAATATCGAGATCCTCGGCCACAGCTTCCATCGCCAGGGCCACGTTACGCCAAAACAGGCCGGTCGAATTATCGAACTGGTGACCGGGGTTCACAAAGCGTACCTTAAGCGGCTGGGCATCGGGATCGGCTTGAGCTCCCGCACTGATAAGTAGCAAGCTGAGGGTGAACGAAACGAGTAAAAAGCGGAAAATCGTCATTATTTCAACATATAACTGATATAGACCCTAGTGTATGTGGCGTGCGTGCATCAGTAAAGGAAGGGTCGACAATTTCCGCTTTAGTTTAGCGTTTTAACGATAAATCATACTTGAGCACCAGGGCATCCAGGTATTTGGCGCGCAGCGAATGCTTGTATTCATGGCCAGGCGGTTCAATAATCGCTTTGGAAAATTGTTTCATAATTGGGTGTAATTGCTGCCTTTGATCGGCACTTAAGGCGGTGACCGTCATCCCTTCGGTTAGGGTGTCTATGCTGTAGCGCAATGCATCCATATGGATAATTTCTTCAATCTGCCCTTGTCGGGTTTGGGTACCGAATTGGCCGCTTAAAAATTGCTGCCACAGGTGGGTGAGTCGCTCGTCAATATCTTCCAGGTAGTCATCAACCAGGTAGAGCCCCTCGTTTTGCAAAGAGTAAAGGCGCCTGCATCGCCCGCTGGGCAAAGAGGTTAAAGGCTACACTGGCCGACTCTATGTTTGCCTTGGCAATTTGCCGCCCCCAGTCCTGCATAGCGATAGGGTAGTACAGCCAAAATACCTGACAGTCATAAATCCCCTGTACCGAGTGGCATTGAATGGTGTTTTCCAAGCTATAGCTGGCCTGAGGAAAAATGCACAGATGCTGCCAGTGCTCAAGTTGCTCACGGTCGACACCCAGGTGTTGGCAAAGCTGATCTTCCCGGTAGAAAAATTGTTCCAAATAATCCAAAAGATGCATAGGTAAATTTATAACTGGATATTTATACAGTTATCTTGATTCAAACCCGATTAAGTTGCAAGCCTTAAAATGGAGAAATTATTACGCAAAGGTGTCGTTCCTCTCGGCATAGACGTTTGAATATGATTAAATTAGTAAAAATAGTTAGTGAGAGAAGCCAATAGCATGGGAACTATGGAGCAATTAAGACAGGCACGGGTGATTACAGCGATAAAGACCCCGTATAACGACGATGGCGAAATTTGCCTGGAAACCTTTGATGCTTTGGTGGAGCGCCAGATTGCCGCCGGTGTCGATGGTATCGTTGTTGGCGGTACTACCGGCGAAGGGCAACTGATGAACTGGGAAGAGCATTTAATGCTGATTGCTCACAGCGTCGCCACCTTCGCCGAACGTATCTTGATCATAGGTAACACCGGCAGCAACAACACCCGTGAAGCTATTAAAGCCACTAAATACGGTTTTGCTACAGGTATGCATGCCGCCTTGCAGATCAATCCTTACTATGGCCGTACCTCTGTGCTGGGCTTACAAGCTCATTTTAATGCCGTACTCGATATCGGCCCTGCTTTTATCTATAACGTTCCGGGGCGCACAGGTCAGGATCTCACCCCTGACTTTATCGGCTCATTGGCCCAGCACAAAAACTTCATCGGTATGAAAGAGTGCCAGGGCAACGAGCGCATTGCCGCCTATGAAAGCCAAGGTATCGCCTGTTGGTCAGGTAATGATGATGAAGCCCATGATGCGGTGCATCAGCACGGTGCCCATGGTGTGATCTCGGTGGCCACTAACCTGATCCCCGAGCTGTTTTGTGACTTGCTGAAATCACCTCAACCTGAGCTCAATGCCGAGCTTACGCCGCTGATGAATTGGCTGTTTTGTGAACCTAACCCCATTGCCATTAACACGGCGTTGGCGATGACAGGCGCGGTAAAACCTGTGCTGCGTTTACCCTATGTGCCATTAACACAAAAACAACAAGAACAGGGTGTTGAACTTATGTCCAAATTGGATGAAAAGTACCTGGTTGGTGAGCAAACAGCGGCTATCATCGCTGAAAATGCGTTTAAATTGTACTAAGTTAGCCAAGCAGTAACATTTTAAGACTTAACAGCCGGTTAATTGTACCGGCTTTTTTGCTATTTTTTTTACAATCCATTACTATTTGCGCCTTATGAATAAACGGACTTTTGGCGATGAAGTGTGCTGTCGAAAAGTTGGCCGTATATGCGGCGCAGCCAGACTTAACAGAAAATATTGAGCTCAATAAACTCTTAGATGCATTGGCGTCAGAATTTATTGCGCTTGATGTCAGTTGGGTCAAGCCCATTCAACGTCGCCGTTTAAGCGCTTTTGCCAAGATGATCCTCAGTTGTGCCCATAAGGTAAACCCTGATGCTCAGCCGCTGCCGATTATTTTCTCATCCCGCCATGGTGATCTGCATAAAACGTCGGACTTGCTGGCACACTTCAAGCGCATGAACCCTTATCACCTACTCAGTTTGGCTTATCGGTACATAACGCCGTAGCCGGACTCTTATCGATTCTGACCAATAACAAGGCGCCCATTGTCGCCTTGGCCGGCGGCAACAACAGCATTAACAGCGCCCTGTGTGAGGCCTATATTCAGCTGCAAGACCCAGAGGTTGAGCGGGTGATGGTGATCCATGCCGATCAAACCTTGCCCGAGCTGTATCAGGAGTTTGCCGATGAGCCGCAAGTGGATCATTGCCTTGCCTTGGTGCTGAGCACAAACTCTGAGGCCCTAAATAATGGTGCTGCTGTACGCCTTGAACAAGGCGATGGAACAACCAAGCCTACAGTGGCTGCAGCGCTGAGTTTAGCGCTGGCCCTGCACGAGCAAAAAAGCATTGAGCTTAGTGGATGGCGGTTGCACTATGATTAGCAAGCTCAACTACTGTTGGCGCGTGCTTGGCACGGGTTTTTGTTTTGCTCTCTTTGGTCTCGGTGGTATGATCTTAAGCCTGACCATCCTGCCTTTGCAGCGGTTAATTTACCGGCAAACCGAGGTGCGTCAGCGCAAGGCGCGAAAGCTGGTGCATTACACTTTTCGTTTTTTTGTGGCTGTGATGGATACCTTGGGGGTGATAGGTTTTCATGTTCACAACCGCGATGCCTTTAAAAACTTACGCGGGCAGCTGATCCTTGCCAATCATCCGAGTTTAATTGATGTGGTGGTGCTGATTGCCTCTGTGCCAAGGGCCGATTGCGTGGTTAAGGCGCATTTGTTTAAAAACCCCTTTATGCGCGGCGTTATTCAAAGCACCGGCTATATCAGTAATGATGATCCCGAAGGCTTGCTGGTGGATTGTTGTCGCTCGTTAGCCGCGGGCAATAATTTGATTATTTTCCCCGAGGGAACGCGCTCTGACAAAGGCTCACTGCAAAAATTTAAACGCGGGGCTGCCAATATCGCTTTGCGCTGTGGTTTGCCTTCGGGCTCGGTGATCACCTCGGTGCTGATCACCATGAAGCCCAGCACCCTGACCAAGGGCACGCCCTGGTATAAGGTGGCACCGAAGAAAGCGCATTTTTCGATGCATATTGCCGCCGAGCAACCGCAGCCCTGGCAGGGCCATGAGCATGAACCCATGAGCATGCAATCGCGGGGCTTGACCAAACACTTAGAAACTTATTTTCATAATCAAGTAGCGAATTTATGAGTGATTTAAAACTAGAACTAAAACAACTAATTATTACCAGCTTAGATCTGGAAGACATCGAAGTAGCAGACATAGACGACAGTGAGCCCTTGTTCATTGACGGCCTTGGCCTAGATAGTATCGATGCGCTGGAATTGGGTCTGGCCATTAAAAAGGCATTCGATGTAAAAATCGACGCTAACTCAGAACAAACGAAGGCTCACTTTGCATCTATCAATGCATTGGCTGAGTTTATTGAACAATCGCGCAACAACGCTTAATAGTGGAATAGAAGATGAAAACTGCTGCTGAAATTTACGACGTATTACGTGGCATTTTAGAGAATGACTTTGAAATCGACGCCGACGACATCAGTATGGATGCCAACCTATACGAAGAGCTGGACTTAGACAGTATCGACGCCGTTGATTTGGTTGTGAAACTAAGAGAAATCACCGGTAAGAAAATCGAGCCGGAAGCCTTTAAACAGGTGCGTACCGTAGCGGACGTAGTAAAAGAAGTAGAACAACTCGTTAATTAATCATGCTTAAAGGCATAGTGAATGCACTGATCTCCTTGTGCCTTTTGGCTTATCCTGTCTTGGTTTACCTGGGCTTAAGCCGGGGGTATGAGCAACAGGTAGCCTGGCTGTTGGCGGCCTTATTAACAGGGCGCGTGCTGTTGGCGCTGCGCCACAAGGCTATTGGCAACTGGCTATTACCTATCTCCGCCGTTGGCTTGCTGCTGGTGTTGATGGCGCTAATGCGCGGCTCATCCCTGTGGCTGCAACTCTACCCGATTATGGTGAACCTGATTATGGCCATCACCTTTGCCCTAAGTTTGCTGCAAAAGCAGAGCATGGTGGAGCGTTTTGCCCGCTTGCAGGAGCCACAATTGAGTGAGCAAGGCGTACGCTATACCCGTAAGGTGACCATGATCTGGTGTGCCTTTTTTGTCCTCAATGGTATCGCCGCCACCTAC
Organism: Pseudoalteromonas sp. T1lg76; assembly: GCF_002964725.1. Taxonomy (NCBI): domain Bacteria; kingdom Pseudomonadati; phylum Pseudomonadota; class Gammaproteobacteria; order Alteromonadales; family Pseudoalteromonadaceae; genus Pseudoalteromonas; species Pseudoalteromonas sp. T1lg76. The sequence continues at coordinate 63,341 of NZ_PQCE01000009.1, read as the reverse complement.
ACGGTCTGGCTTGGTGATGTGGCTTTGTGGACCTGGTATAACGGCTTTATCGCCTATGTGCTTATCGGCCTTTTGGCCGCCAGCGAGTGGACTTATAGGCTGTGGTTAAAAAGGCAGGGCAAGCTTGTATAACTTAAAAAACCTCCTCGGTGAGCACATGGCCAGCCGTGACGGCTGTGCTTTTAGCAGCGCACAATTTCTTGCTTTAGTCGAGAGTTTTTATCGCCGTTATGCGTCTCTTGAAGCCGGCTCCTCGGTGTTGCTGTATCACAGCGATAGCATAGAGTTTGCAGCGCGTTTGCTGGCATTGGCGCAATTGCCGCTGGATATTGTTTTACCTCCTAACGCTCAGCCACAAACCTTGTGTGATTTGCAAAAGATCACCAGTTTCTATGCCGGTGAGTTGGAGGCGGATAGCCCGCCTGGCTTTACCTGTGTGGACGCCTTTGCCCCAGATTCTTCATTGGCGTGCGATTTACACTGGCCCGGTAGCGCTCAGGGCTCCGGCAGCCTGGTGTTTTTCACTTCGGGCTCTAGCGGTCCTGCCAAGGCCATTTATAAATCTTGGGATGCCATTAACTGTGAACTAGAAACCCTGGAGCAGACCTTTATCTGCGCCGAGTCTAAGCCCGAACATCTGTCCTTTGTGGCCATGGTGTCGCACCAGCATATTTATGGGCTGTTATTTAAACTGCTGTGGCCGCTGCGTTTTGGGCACTTCTTCGAAGCCAGCAGTTACCAATACCCAGAGCATTTAGCCAAGCGACTTGGCGATCATCGGCGTTGGCTGGTGGTGGCCTCGCCAGCTCAGCTATCCCGGCTTGTGGATGACAATGTTCTGGTGCCGAAGCGTGCACAGATAGAGCGCATATTTTCCTCCGGTGGACCCTTGGCGGACTCAGATGCCATTACCTTGGCGGAGCAGTTACATCAAGGCGTAGTGCAGGTTTATGGCAGCACGGAAACCGGCGGCATAGGCTATCGCAGTGTGCTTTCGACGACGGCAACGCCCTGGCAGCCTTTTGCTGGCATCAGTCTAAGCACAGACGAGGGCCGCTTGGCGCTGCAATCCCCCTTGATAGACGAGCCAATCCGGCTGTTGGATGACAAGGGCCAGGTATTGAGTGATGGCCGATTTTTGTTACTCGGGCGCGCCGATAGAACCGTGAAGGTAGCGGAAAAAAGGGTCGACCTGGTTGGTATGGAAGCGCGTTTGCGCCAGCACCCTCTGGTGCGCGCCTGTGCGCTGCTGCAACTCTCTTCGGGGCGTTTAGGTGCCTTGGTGGCACTTAGCAATGCAGGTGAATCGCAGGCTTCCAGCAGGGAAATCACCGTGCAGTTAAAGGCCTGGCTGGGGCAGGAATTTGAAGCCGTGTGTGTACCGCGTAAATGGCGTTATTTTGAGCAGCTCCCCTACAACAGTCAGGGCAAGCTGATTTATTCGCAATTGGAGCAATATTTTGTCTGATCTAGTGATAACCGAGCCGCAGATCCGCGCCATTGAACAAACGGACGACCAGGTTGCGCTGACCTTGTATTTACAACCCGAGCTCGATTATTTTCGTGGCCACTTTCCGGGTGCGCCTATCCTTGCCGGTGTCGTGCAACTTGATTGGGCGGTGCAATACGCTCGTCAATATCTGGGCATGATCGGGGAGATAGCCGATATCGAGGTATTGAAGTTTCAGGTGGTGATGACCCCAGAACTGGAAGTGACGCTGCAATTGGCCAAGAAAAATAACGAAAAGGTGCTCTTTAGTTATCATTCTGAAAAGGGTCAGCATGCCAGTGGCCGCCTGGTCTTTGCGAGCTAAGCCATGAACTTGTGTATCGTCATTCCTAACTACAACCATACCCATGCCATTGATCAGGTGCTGGCGCAATTAAGTGGTGCCGGTTACAAGATAGTCATGGTCGATGATGGCAGTCATGCCGAGGCGCAAAAATACTTCGACGAGCTGGCGCAGCAATACAGTGATTTGACCCTACTACGCCATCAAATCAATCAGGGCAAGGGCGGAGCGGTGCAAACCGGTCTGCGCTGGGCATATGAAAACGGTTACAGCCATGCCCTGCAGGTGGATGCCGATGGCCAACATTGCCTAGCGGATATGAACCGACTGGTAGAATGTTCCCGGGAAAATCCAGAGGCCATTATCAGTGGTCGTCCCCAGTATGACGACTCGGTCCCCAAACACAGATATTTAAGTCGCTATATCACCCATTTTTGGGTCTGGGTAGAAACCCTGAGCCTGTCCATTAAAGACTCCATGTGCGGCTTTCGCGTATATCCACTGGCACCTTGTATGGCGCTATTTGCACGCTGCGAGCTGGGTAAACGCATGGATTTTGATATTGAGATCATGGTGCGCATGTATTGGCGCGGTACGCCTTCGCGTTTTGTTGACACCCAAGTGATTTACCCAGAAGACGGGGTGTCGCATTTTCAGCCGCTGGCCGATAACCTTAAGATCAGCTGGCTGCACACCCGCTTGTTTTTCGGCATGTTGGTACGCCTGCCTAAATTGCTATGGCGTAAGCTCAGTGGTCAAAGGTAAGCGGCACGATATGAGCGAACAACATTGGTCAAAAACCAAAGAGCGTGGCAGCTATCTTGGCATGCAGTTTTTACTTGGTGTGTATAAGCTCTTTGGCCGCCGGGTGCTCTGGCTGTTTATGTTTGTGGTGGTGTTTTATTTTTATGTCAGCGGCAGAAAAGCACGCCGTGCGTCCCTTGATTATTGGCGCCGTCTCCACACGTTTGACTCCAGTCAACCTAAGCCTAGTTTTGGCACTGGGTTAAAACATTTTTGTACCTTTGCCGACAGCGCCTTTGATAAGATTGATGCCTGGCTTGGGCGTATTACGCCAGCGCAATTGCGTTATCAGAATCAACATCTGTTTGATGACTTGGTGGCCCGCCGCCAAGGCGCCATTTTTATCGGCTCGCACTTGGGCAACCTGGAAGTATGCCGGGCCTTGGGCATGCGTCATCAAAACTGTGTGATCAATGTACTTGTGTTTACCGAGCACGCGGTGGAATTTAATCGCACCTTGGGGCGCATTAACCCCAATGTCAGCGTCAACCTTATTCAGGTCAGCGATATGGGCCCGGATCTGGCGATTTTACTTAAAAGCAAGGTCGAGCAGGGTGAGTTTGTAGTGATTGTCGGCGATCGCACCAGCACCAGTGCGGTTGGGCGGGTGCACTATGCGTCCTTCCTTGGCGAGCCGGCGCCTTTTGCGCAGGGGCCCTTTATTCTTGCGGCGCTACTGGAGTGCCCAATATACTGGCTATTCTGTACCCGAAGTGGTGATGGCTTTGACGTCCATTTCAGTCATTACAGCGAGGCCTTATCCTTGCCGCGTAAAACCCGGCAGCAGGCCCTGGCTCAGGTAATAGATGATTACGCCCAAGAGTTGCAGCGCGTGACGCTGCAATGCCCTTATCAATGGTTCAATTTTTACGATTTTTGGCAACGCGATGAAGACAGCGTGCGCCACAAGGAGAAGTAGTTCGTGTCTAGTATTCAATCCATCGAGTTTGGCGCTGCGCCGCTGCGTATAGAAGATATCGTTGCTTTTGCCCGCACTGATACGTTAGCACACATTAGTAATGACCAAGCCTTGGCGCGCAAAATAGACTCGGCGGTGGCCTTTTTAGATGAACTGCTCGAAAAAGAAGGGGTGATTTACGGCGTCACTACCGGTTACGGCGACTCTGTGACCGTAGGCATCCCCCTTGAGCTGGTGCAAGAGCTGCCTTTGCATCTCACCCGTTTTCACGGCTGTGGCATGGGCGCTCACTTTACTCATGCCGAGTCGCGCGCCATTTTGGCAACCCGATTAACCTCCCTGACTCAGGGCTATTCCGGGGTGAGTTGGGAACTGCTGTATTTGCTTCGCGATATGCTCAACCATAAAATCCTGCCCTTGATCCCGCAAGAGGGCTCGGTGGGCGCCAGTGGCGACCTCACGCCGCTTTCTTATGTGGCCGGTGCATTAGTAGGCGAGCGCGATGTGTATTTTCAAGGCGAGGTGATGGCCGCCAAAGACGCCTTTGCCAAGGTAGGGCTGAAACCCATCACATTGCGCCCCAAAGAAGGCTTGGCGATTATGAATGGTACGGCGGTGATGACAGCCATTGCCTGTTTGGCCTTTGACCGCGCCAATTACCTGCATAAGCTGGCGACGCGTATCACCGCATTAAGCTCCTTGGCGCTCAAGGGCAACAGTCATCATTTCGATGAAATCTTATTCTCGGTGAAACCGCACAGCGGTCAGCAGCAGGTAGCGGCCTGGATCCGCGATGACCTGAATCATCATAGTCATCCTCGCAATGCCGAGCGTTTGCAGGACCGTTATTCGATTCGCTGCGCGCCCCATGTCATTGGTGTGTTGGCGGACTCCTTGCCTTGGTTGCGTCAGTTTATCGAGAACGAGCTGAACTCCGCCAATGACAACCCCATTATCGATGGGCAGGGCGAGCATGTGTTGCATGGTGGTCATTTCTATGGCGGCCATATCGCCATGGCCATGGACAGCATGAAAACTGCGGTGGCGAATCTGGCCGACTTGGCCGACAGACAAATCGCCTCCTTGGTGGACACCAAGTACAACAATGGCCTGCCGAGCAACTTGAGCGATGCCCATGACGAGCGCAAGTACATCAACCACGGCTTTAAAGCGGTGCAGATCGGTGCTTCCTCCTTTACCGCCGAAGCCCTGAAACTGACCATGCCCGCCAGCGTATTTTCGCGCTCCACCGAATGCCATAACCAGGACAAGGTGAGCATGGGTACCATAGCCGCTCGCGATTGTATGCGGGTGCTGCAACTAACCGAGCAGGTGCTGGCCTGTACCCTGTTGGCGGCGGTACAAGGACTGCGTATTCGTATTGCTCGTGGTGAGGTGGATGAGCAGGGTTTAAGCACAAATATTCGTGCCATGTATAGCGATGTTTGTCGCTATTTTGATAACCTGACTGAGGACAGACCACTGGAGCAGACCCTGCGCACCACGGTGGATTACATAGTGCAGCAACGTTGGGACCTGTATGAATAATAAAAATGCCTTGCTGGTTAGCTCAGTTGAAATAGAGATCCCGTTTCACGATTGCGATCCCATGAATATCGTTTGGCATGGTAACTATGCCCGCTACCTGGAGGTGGCGCGTTGTGAGTTGTTACGCCAATTCGATTATGATTATTTGCAAATGCTTGAGTCGGGCTATGCCTGGCCCATTGTTGATATGCGCATAAAATACATAGACTCGGCGCTGTTCACCCAGCGTATACGTGTCGAGGCTTACCTTAAAGAATATGAGCAACGCTTAAAAATCGACTATGTGATCTTCGATGCCGCCAGTAATAAGCGCCTGACCAAGGCCTATACGGTGCAGGTAGCGGTTGCGCAAGACAGCGGTGAAATGCAATATGTGTCACCGCCGATTTTAATGCAGAAACTGGCCAAGGTACTGTAATGAAAAAGCTTTTAGTCAGTCTATGGCTTACGCTTATGTGTGTGGCAAGCGCAGCTGCAAATGAGCCTAAGGTCCAAAGTGAGCAGGGCAATTTTAGCCAGGCGAAAACCTTTGCCGGTTTTAACCAGCCCTTTATCAGCAAGGGTGAATTTACCCTAAGCAGTGAGCAGCTGTTATGGCATACCCTGACGCCCATCGATTCCTTGCTGAAAATCGATGGTGATGGTGTGTTTGAGCGCCAAGCGGATGGTCAATTTCGCCGTCAAGGCCAGAGCGGACCTTACAGCAGTTTGTTGCAAGCCTTATTAGCCCAAGATCAGGCGCAGTTGGCGCAGTTCTTTACCAGCAGCGAGGCCCAGCCACCGGCATCTTTGTTAGAGAGCGCCTATTCATGTCAGCAACTCACGCCCATCACACAAGAGCTCAAAGGTCTGTTTAGCCACTTTATCAGTTGCCTAGATAGCCAAGAGCGGGTACGTTTTATTGGCTTGTATGAGCACAGCGGCACGGCCACTGAAATCAGCCTTAACTTTGAGCCCGGTCTAAGCCAAGAGTAGCTATGAAACATTGGGTTAGCCGTGCCTTGGTCCTGACTTTTATGCCTCTGCTGCTGGTAGCAGGCATCGCCTTGCTGTGGCAGCTCAAACCCATTGCCATTAAAAGCGATATGCTGGCCTTGTTGACACCCGTTTCAAATGAGCAAAGCCCAGGCAAGCAGGCTCAAGACTTTTATCGAGCCCAGCAACAGCTGCTTGGTGAGCAGCAACAGCGTCTGGTTTTTTCGCTGCAAGGTGCAAACAGTGAGCAAGCTTATCTAGAGTTGGCTCAGGGTTTGGCGCACGCTGGCCTTAAGGTGCAAGAGCAGCAGCCGCAGTTAACGCAAATTATCGACTTTTATGCGCCTTATCGCGGCGCTCTGATGAGCCTTGAATATGCTCAGGCCATTGCCGACCCCGCGCAATTTAATCACTACTTTCAGCGCCAGTTGGCGCAAACTGCCTCGCCCTGGTTAAGCCAGAGCCTGAGCCGGGATACGTCCTTGGCCACCTACAGCTTTGTCAGTGCCCTCAGTGGCGAGCAAGCCCTGACCCTGGTGGATGGTAAATTACAAGGTCGGGATGAGCAGGGTGAGCCGGTGTGGATTTTGCTGGCGCAAACGCATGAAAGTGTAAGCAGCATCAGTGCCACAGAGCGTACCGCCGCGGCCATAGATGAGCTTTTAGACCAGTTACAACTAAGCTATCCCCGGGTGCAAGTGCGTCATTCCGGTTTACTGTTTCATAATGCCGAAAATGCCACTCAGGCAAAATGGGAAATGAACCGCTTTGGTATTGCCAGCGTTGTCTTGTTGTCTCTTTTTGTATTCTTGTCCTTGCGCGGTGCCTGGCCCTTGTGGGTGAGTATGCTGACGGTGAGTACCGCCATACTCAGTGGTCTTTTGGCGCTGTTATTACTGCGCCAGGAGATCCATCTACTGACCCTGGTCTTTGCCACCACCTTGATTGGGGTCGCCATAGACTATGCGTTTCATGCCTTAGCGGACAAAGCCGCGCAGCAAGGCCGATATTCCCGTGCCCTTAAACGTGGCCTGCTGTTGGCGCTGTGTTCAACCGCCATCGGCTATTTGTGTTTTCTTAGCGCGCCCTTGGTCTTGCTGCAAGATGTAGCCATCTTTGTGGTCGCCGGCTTAGTAGGTGCCTGGGTGTTTACCCGCTTCTGTCTGGCTCCTGTGGCCATGACCTTGAGCTTTCGTGCTTCTGTAGTATCGGGTGCCGAGCTTGGCCTTAAGTGGCAAAGCCAGGCTAGATGCCACAGTGGCAAGGTTTACCTGGTCCTGGCGCTGCTGTGCGTGCTACTGAGCTGGTGGCGTATGCCTGCCAGTAATGACTCCATCGCCAGCTTTAATGCCAGCAGTGCCGAGTTGATGGATACCCAAGTTAAGCATCAGATGTATTTACAAGGCTCCGAGCCGATACAGCGCTTAATCCTTAAGGGCGAGGATGTGCAGCAGCTGCTGAGGCGCGAAGAGCAAGTTAGCGCCTGGTTGGAAGAGCAAGGTGCTCGGGCACAAGGCCTTAGCCGTGCCTTGCCCAGTCTGACTCGTCAGCAGGAGAATGCAGCGGCCTATAATAAGGCGGTGGCAAGCGGCGTATTTACGCCATTGCAAGCCTTTAGCGGCCAAGCCATTGCACCGACGAGCGCAGCGCTATTGGATTATGATGCCTTTGTCAGCGGCCCCCTGAATGAAGCCTTTAGCGATGTGGTGCACCTTGATGGCGCTGTCTATTCCCTGCTCAATGTCAGCTCCGTCAGTGCAGCACAATTACAGATCCTAGGTACCCATTACGATTATGTGGCGATTGTCGATGTGCCGGGGCAGCTCAGTGCCATGTTGGCGCATTTTCATCGTGGAATTCACCTTGCCTTATTATTGGCGGCAGTGGCCATTATATTGATTTTCGTATTTAGCTTTGGCTGGCGTCATGGCCTTAAAATGGCGGCTTGGTTGGCTTTGGCCACGGCGCTGATCGTCAGTGTGATTGCCCAGTTCAGCGCCATATCCGTGTTTCATACCCTGGGGCTTATTCTGGTGTTGGCACTGGCAGTGGATTACTTTATTTTCTATCGTCAGGGCGGCCACAGTGCCCATACCCTGGTGGCAATTAGCCTGTCGGCACTGTCGTCGCTGGCGGTCTTTGCCATGCTGATTTTTTCCAAAACGCCTGCGATAAGCCAATTTGGTGGTGCCGTATTACTGGGGCTGCTGGTGGTTTACTTTTTGGCACCTTTAAGTATCGAGAATAATAATGACAAACAATGATTGTACAGTGGATGTAGTAGTGATAGGTGCGGGCCCATCAGGCGCCCTGGCCAGTGCCTTGTTACAGCAATTGGGTTGGCAGGTAAAGGTCTTGGAAGGGCAGCATTTTCCGCGATTTTCCATAGGTGAGAGCCTGTTACCTCAGTGTATGCACTTTCTCGCCGAGGCCGGCATGGACAAGGTGGTGGACGAGCATGCCGAAACTCAGGCATTTCAGTTTAAAAATGGCGCTGCCTTTCACTACCGTGGTACAGACACCCAAATCGACTTTACCGATAAATTTAGCCCGGGTCGCGGCACCACCTATCAAGTAAAGCGTGCCAATTTCGACAAGCTGCTTGCCGATGCCGCCGCCGCCAAGGGCGTGGATATCTGTTACGGCCATAGAGTGCAGACGATCACCGAGCAAGAGGATGGCATGCTGTTGACGGTAACTCAGGGCGAGGAGCAATACCAGCTGCATAGCCGCTTTGTCCTTGATGCCAGTGGTTTTGGTCGGGTGTTGCCGCGTTTATTGGATTTGGATAAGCCCTCAAGCTTACCATCGCGCAGCGCCTATTTTTGCCATGTTAAAGACGGCATTACTGCCAGTCGTTTTGACCGCAATAAAATTCTGATCAGTGTGCATCCCGAGCACAGGGATATCTGGTATTGGTTGATCCCCTTTGCCGATGGTACTGCAAGCCTGGGCGTGGTGGGTGAGCCTCATCATTTTGATACTTCCATCAGTAATGAGGACAACCTCTGGGCCAAGGTGAAGGCCGAGCCAAATCTGGCCGACTTGCTGGCTGATGCGCAAGCCGTTAACCCGGTGCAAACCCTGGGCGGCTATTCCGCCGATGTATCCAGCCTATACGGCAAACACTATGCCTTGCTGGGCAATGCCGGAGAGTTTTTAGACCCGGTATTTTCATCCGGGGTGACCATAGCGCTAAAATCCGCCTCCCTAGTGGCCCCGGTGGTCGATGCGCATTTGCGCGGTGAGCAGGCGGACTTTGAAGGCGAGTTTTCTACCCCGCTTAAACGCGGAGTTGAGTGCTTTAAAACCTTTGTTAATGCCTGGTATGACACCCGCTTTCAGGACGTGATTTTCTATCCCGAGCAAAGCGATGAAGTGCGCCGTATGATCAGCGCTATCCTCGCCGGTTATGCCTGGGATGCGAACAACCCTTATGTAGTGCAAAGCGAGCGCCGATTAGATGTGTTGGCACAATTGTGCCAAATGGAGCCCTGTTAATGCGCTGCTTATGTCTGCTGCTCCTTTTAGTGCTTAGCGGTTGCGCCAGTTACAGCCCCGTGGAGCCGGAGGTAAAGGATAAAGCCGTGATGTTCAGTGCCGAGGTTGGCTTAGCACTGAGCGCGCCGCCTTCTGAGCTGCTTAACAGTCAGTGGCAAAAGCGTATGTTTGTTACCAAGGCACAAACTCAGCAGGCTCTGCTGAGTCAATTGGCCATCAATGGCGAAGGCGAGCTGCGTTTAGCCTTGATGAGCGCCGCCGGTTTACCCGTTTTTACCTTGAGCTACAACGCCGAGCAAGGCGTGGCGGCCCAGCACTTTATTGCTGCCGAGGATTTGGATCCAAGTTATATCCTGGCCGATATTCAACTGGTACATTGGCCTGTGGCCCAATTAAATAAACATTTAAAAGGGGCGCACTTGATAGAATATCGCCAAGGCGGCGAACTTATCCGCGAGCTGCGCCAAAATGATACCAGCTTGCTGGATATACGTTATGGCGGCGAGGTGATCATATTGAACAATAAAATTCATCACTACGAGATCCGCTTTGAAGAGGTGAAGCCATGAGGGCATGGTTAAATGATTTAGGCATAGTCAGCGCCTTGGGCACGGATAAGGCGCAGCATTTACAGGCGCTATCCAACCAGGAGTTAGCCGGCGGTGCTATCACTCCCCTAACTCAGGGCAGTGGTTTACATTACGGTGACCAAACGGATCAGCAAGACCCTTATGTGGGCCTGGTGCAGGCAATTCCTTTAACTGCCAAGCAGCGCAATAACCGCCTTATAGACCTTGCGTTGCAGCAATTGGCACCGACCCTGGCGCGCATGCGCGAGCGCTATAGTCCGGCGCGCATTGCCGTGGTTGTCGGTACCAGCACCGCCGATATTTACGACGGTGAGCGGGCCCGCAAGCATAAAGCACAAACCGGCAACTGGCCCGAGGATTACCATTATGATCAGCAGGCTCTTGACGCCCCCGCCGCCTATATCAAGGAAAAGCTAGGTTTAGAAGGTATTGCCTACAGTATTTCCACGGCCTGCAGCTCCAGCGCCAAGGCTTTGAGCAGTGCCAAGGGTTTATTGGCCACCGGTTTAGCCGATGCGGTGATCTGCGGTGGCGCCGACAGCTTGTGTCAGCTTACCATTAATGGCTTTAGTGCCCTGGCGTCGACCAGCAGCGGCCTGTGCCAGCCTTTTGGTGGTGAACGTGATGGCATTAATATAGGTGATGGAGCAGCGCTCTTTGTAATGAGCCGCGAGCGCGATTTGGGCGAGAGTTCTTGTGCCCTACTAGGTAGCGGTGCCAGCTCGGATGCGCACCATATGTCAGCGCCCGAGCCTAGCGGCAGCGGTGCTCTTGCGGCCATGCGTCAGGCTTTGGCACAAGCCAAGCTAAGCCCAGCCGAGATAGATTATGTTAATGCCCATGGCACGGCGACGCCGAAAAATGATGAAATGGAAGCCAAGGCCATCGCCGAGTTGTTTACCGACGCTGTGCCTGTAAGCTCGACCAAGCACTTAACCGGGCACACCTTGGGCGCTGCCGGCGCCATAGAAGCGGGCTTGTGCTGGCTGCTTATCGAACAACAGCGTTTAGGGGCGCAGGCACCGCCATCGGTAACACCTTTGCCTTGGCACAGTGGTTATGCGCTGGATGCCGACTTGGCACCAATCCATGTATTACAACAACCAATAATGAAAATTCCAACAATCTGTATGAGTAATTCTTTTGCCTTTGGTGGCAATAATGCCAGTTTAATTATCGGAGCAGTCGATGCGTGAGATAAGCATGACGGAACTTATCGCTCATCGCCCGCCCATGGTGTTGATCGACTCTCTCGTTGCGTTTGACGACGACAGTGCCCATTGTCAGGTGCGCATCCGTGAAAATAGCCCCTTTTATGATGCCCAGATGGGTGCGGTGCCAAGTTATATCGGCAGCGAATATATGGCGCAGGCCATTGCCGCCTATGCCGGCGCCCATGACCTGGATCAGAGTCGGGAAATTAAAATTGGTTTTCTTCTCGGCAGTCGTAAAATTCGCTGTCATAAACCGCGCTTTGACAAGGGCATCTTGTTGGATATTCTGGTCGAAAAGGTGATCCAGGACGAGTCTGGCTTAAGTGTATTTGCTTGTCGTATTGAAGATCAGGGTAATTGTTTGGTCGAAGCCAAAATTAATGTTTTCCAACCCGCCGATCCAATGAAATTTATTAAGGAAAATCAATGAACAGACGTATTTTAGTGACCGGCTCTAGCCGTGGGATCGGTAAGGCCGTGGCGCTGCAATTGGCAGAGCAAGGTTTTGATATTGCGCTGCATTGCCGCTCGCAGGTGGCCTTGGCCGAGCAGGTAGCCGAGCAAATTAGCGCCTTAGGTCGAGCGGTTAATATTCTTGTTTTTGATGTCACCGACCGAGCCCAGGCCAAGCAAGAGCTGGAAGCGGATATCGCTGCCAACGGCGCCTATTATGGCGTGGTGTGTAATGCAGGCGTTACCCGAGACACTGCCTTTCCGGCGATGACAGACGAGGAATGGGATACTGTGATAAGCACAGGCCTTGATGGATTTTATAATGTCGTACGCCCTGTGGTTATGCCCATGGTCAGTGCCCGCAAGGGGGGGCGTATTATTACTTTGGCTTCCGTGTCGGGTATCGCCGGAAACCGTGGCCAGGTAAACTACAGTGCCGCCAAGGCCGGAATTATAGGTGCTACAAAGGCGTTATCGCTGGAGCTGGCCAAGCGTAAAATCACGGTAAACTGTGTGGCGCCAGGTTTGATTGAAACCGAGATGACCGCCGAACTCGATACCAAGATGCTGCTTGAACATGTGCCGATGCGACGCATGGGCAGTGTCGATGAAGTGGCTGCAACCGTGGCCTTCTTGGCCTCGGATCAGGCGGGTTACATTACCCGTCAGGTTATTTCCGTCAATGGTGGATTAGTATAATGAAACGTGTGGTGATTACGGGCATGTCCTGTATTACGGCCTTAGGTGATGATTGGTCGAGCTTCCGTACAGCCCTTGAGCGTGGCGAAAATGCCGTGCAAACCATGGGGCAGTGGGATGATATCAGCGATCTCAATACCAAGTTGGCGGCGCCTGTCACCCATTTTGAGCGCCCAAGCCATTATAAACGCAAAATGGTGCGTTCCATGGGCCGTGTGGCCCTAATGGCCACAGTGGCCACCGAACGTGCCTTGCAACAGGCCGAGCTGCTGGGGCATCCGGCGTTGACCAATGGTGATACCGGTATTGCCTATGGCTCATCTACCGGCTCAACACCACCGCTCATTGCCTTTGCCGATATGATGAAGTCGGGACAGATGAGTGGCGTGACTGCCACCAGCTATATTCAGATGATGGCGCACACGGCGCCGGTGAATATCGGTGTATTTTTCGGTCTTAAGGGCCGGGTGATCACCACCAGCTCCGCTTGTACCTCGGGCTCTCAGGGCATAGGCTATGCCTATGAAGCCATTAAGTACGGCCGCCAAAAGCTGATGGTGGCCGGGGGTGCCGAAGAGCTGTGCGTTACCGAGGCGGCGGTGTTCGACACCCTGTACGCCACCAGTTGCAACAACGATAACCCTAAGGCAACGCCGCGTCCTTTCGACAGTAAACGGGACGGTTTGGTCATAGGCGAGGGGGCCGGGACTCTGATCTTAGAAGAATATGAGCACGCCAAGGCGCGCGGTGCCACCATATTGGCGGAAATCGTCGGCTTTGGCTGTAATTCTGACGGTCAGCATGTCACCCAGCCCACCAGTGAGACCATGCAGGTGGCCATTGAAATGGCGCTGCAAGACGCCGAGCTTAGTGCCGATCAGATAGGTTATGTTAACGCTCATGGCACCTCCACGGATCGCGGTGATATCGCCGAATCTCATGCCACCTTTAATGCCCTGGGCGCCAAGCCCATCAGCTCGTTAAAGAGCTACCTCGGCCATACCTTGGGAGCCTGTGGCGCCATTGAAGCCTGGGCCAGTATCGAGATGATGCGTGATGGCTGGTTTGCGCCCACCATCAACCTAGACTCGGTGGACGAGCAATGCGCGCCGCTTGATTACTTAACACAAGGCACAGAACTAGATTGTGATTACGTGATGAGTAATAACTTTGCCTTCGGCGGTATTAATACCTCTTTGATCTTTAAGCGAGTTTAAGCCATGCGCAAGGGATTGATGGTTTATGTGCTGCTTTTGCTATGCTCGTTGACCCCCGCGTTTGCCGAGGGGGTTAATGAGGACAGTGTTCAAAACGTCGAAGACAAGGCAGGGAAAGACGCAATTAAAAGCAGCCGTGAGCTGGAATTGGGCGTGGGAATTTTTACCACCTCCTTACCTCATTATCTCGGCTCGAGTGAGCATAACAAGTATACCGTGCCCTTGCCCTATGTGCGTTATCGCAGTGAACGCATGAGTGTCGACCGCAACAGCGCTGTGGGCTATTTGTGGCAAAGTGATAACTGGCACCTGGATGTGTCAGCGACCGCCAGTTTGGCGGTGGACAGCAAGGACAATCAAGCCCGCTCGGGTATGGACGACTTGGACTGGGTATTTGAATTAGGTCCAGCCTTGGATTATTATTTTGCCGGACAGCCACGTAGTGATAACTACCTGAAAAGCGGTTTGTTTGTGCGTAAGGCGTTGGCTACTGATTTTACCTCCATTGATGATATCGGCTTTCGTATGGGCCCTTATATGCAATGGCAGCAATTACTTTGGCAAGAGGCTGAGCAAACGGTGAGCATCACCGCCCGCGGTGCAGTTAACTATGCCAGCAGCCAGTATGTTGATTATTTTTACGGCGTAGGTGAGCACCAAAGCACGGTGCAGCGCCAAGCATATAAGCCGCAATCCGGCTACAGCGGCAGCGAGTTGTCCGTGGGTGTCAATTACGACAGCAAGCGCTGGTGGCTTGGTGGCTTTGTAAAGTATTACCGCATCAAGGATGCGGTGTGGCGCGACAGCCCCTTGGTTGAGCGACATCATAATCTTGCCTTTGGCATCGGCCTGGCATGGAAGTTTTATAACGTAGAGGGAAATTAACGATGAAAAAATCAGTATTTTTAGCACTGGGATTGGCACTAACGGCCAATACGGCCATGGCTCGTGACGATATAGGCCAATACAATATCGCCGAATTGCTGGAAACTACTAAGGCTAAAAATGCCCTGCTTGATGTGCCGCTGTATTTCGGTAATCAGGCTTATGGCGAGGTGCAGGAAACCTACGGCGAGGTGACCACTAACCAAAAGACCAATGCTTTTAATAAGTCCGACAAGGAAGCCTGTCAATGGGTGATGCTGAGCGCCCTAAAGGCCTTGCAGGAGCGCGCCAAGCGTGAGGGTATGAATGCGGTGGTGAATATCCAGTCTTATTATAAAAAGCGTGAATTTGTCAGTGAAACCGAGTTCGAATGTGGCGCCGGCTTCTTAATGGCGGGCGTTTCCCTAAAAGGCACACTGGTTAAACGCTAAGTATTGGTTAAAGGCTAAGTACTGAAGGCTGCCAGTTCCTATTCTGAACAAGGCAGCTTTTTCATTTTCCAGTTATCACACGTGCGCTCGCAACTCTTAACTGTCACGCTCGTAACTCTGAGCAGCAGCCCATGCGTCTCCCCTGAAACAGCAGTCTGCCTGGGGCGAAGCTTAGTTGTGCAAGGTAACTCTGGGCTCGGCGTCTTTGTCGCTTAGGCTGAAATGAATATCGTCGCCACGCTTGTTGGCGACCTCATTCATACGGGTAAGCATGCGATTAATGCGCTCGCGCTCATAGGGGTTGTCAATACAGTGCTCGGCGTCATAAACCGTGGCCTGCACATAACGATACAGCGCCTGGGTATATTCTCGGTTGTGCTCACAAACAAACAGAATATTCTTTAACGCCTCAATCAGGTTGACCAGTACAGTAGTGTCATTACAGCCATAGTGGCGGATGGGGTCGAAATTCTCTTCCAGCAGGGATGCCAGACTGGGCTCATAAAACCAGAGCAAAGGCGACTGTTGCTGTTCGGTATTGAGTAGGGTGTAGTTATGATCCGCCACATGCAGGCGGGCAATGGTCAGTATGCTAAGCATGTCTATGGCTTTGACCGCTGTGCCTGGGTCGTTAATGCCTGGGCTGAGCGCCTTAATGGCAATTTCGGCAATTTGCCGCAGACCATAACTGTAATGATCACCTATGTATTCCTCGATATAAAATACGCTGCATTTATGAATTTGCTCGCAGAGCTCTTCATCGGCGCTAATATCTCTGTCGAGCGCCAGATAGGGAAAGCCTTCAACACAGAAAAACCCCGGCTCCACCTCGGTCACCATACGCAGCTCATGTTGTGCTAACAGTTTACACAGTTGATGGGTATGCACACCCTTAAAGTAGCCGGCGCGAGGGCTTTTGAGTCGATACCAATCACAATAATCCGGCACCGCGGCGGCAATTCTCGGATCTTGGTAGGCGATCAGGTTTTGCAGTTGCTTATTGGTTTGCGCAAACAGGGTATTCAGTACGCTGTCGACCTGGATGGAGCGTGAAATGGAATGGATAAAGAATACAAAGAGCACCAGATTGTAAATACCTATGGCCAAAGCGAAAAAAGTGCCTAAAGCCGGAGTTTGCAAGGTCTCCCCCTCGGTGTGGATATTCATCAAGGTAAGCAGGGTAAAGACTATGCTGCCCAGATACATGCCGAGCACATACTGGTGCGCCTTGATGGAGATAAGCCCGGGCAACACCCGTGGCGACAAGGTAGCGGCGGCATTGTTTAACACCACCATAACCATGGAAAAGCTAAACACGGTGAGCGAGATCAGGCCGCCGGCGAGGATACCGAGCAGGGTTTTGGCGGTATCAACATCGGTAACAAAGAGCACCGGCCAGGCCTGCTTTATGCGCATTACCCAGCTTTGGTATTCTATATTAGCCAGTACCATGGCGAACAACATAAAGAGGGTAATAATAATCGCAGGGTAGAAGCCAATGCTGCTGACAATGGCGCGGTATTGATCTGCTATTTTCCGGGGCGTGCGCATAAGTACCTCATTATTCTATGTTATTGTCAGCGAGCTACTCGTTAAAATACAGCACAATGCTGCCCCCTTCGAGGACGCTGCCATGATGATAGTTTAGGCCAATGCCGATATTTTCCAACCAGGAAGACCAGGTGCTGGTATCGAGTAATACACCTACGCCATATTCATAAAAATGATTCGTAGCAAAGGAGCTGGCGCTGTCTCCCCCTAGGTCGACGCGATGGGCCTTAATATAGATGGCCTGAGTAAACTGGCCTATATGCGCGGTATCGAAACGCGCCTTAATGCCATTTTGATAACGCCAGCCTTCCGGCCTTATTTTACCCAAGGCTGAAGGCTCCACCAGTGTGGTGCCGTAGTAATAACTATAACTGGTTTTATATTCATAGTAGCCCCAATGGCGAGGTAGGCGATACATCATCTCTACATGCGGGCTGGCAACAAGGGCGTTGGCACTAATGTTAACTACGCTGCCATCGAGGGCTGGCGCCAATACCTGCCTGCTGAGCTGAGAGTTATAGTCGTAGTCGTTGTAATAACGAAAACCCTGCAGACGAGCGCCAAAACCGAACCACCATTTAGAGCTGATTGGCCGCTCAAATATCCAGTTGGCGCCAAACCCATAGATGCTTTCTTCGAAGCTATCGGCGCGCTCTTGGTTAAAAAGATTTAGGCTGTTTTTTTGGTCTATGTAGCTGCCTTGCAGATGCAACTCACTGTTATATTGACTGAATATTTCCGGGCTGGTGGTTTTGATACCAAACGGCACGTTAAACACATTGAGGTCTTGGCGTAATTCGTTGCCGCTTTGCGAGTCGTCATCAAACAGTGCCGCCGGACTACTGAAATGACCATAACCCAGGCTTACTGACTCGCCATTGGTGAGCACCATGGCCGTGGCGAAGTTTTGCTCCAACAGCTTTGCTGCGCCGGCGATGCTGTAACAGGGCAGGCAAATCAGGGTTATAAGGAAGAAAATACGCACAGTTATCTTAATAACCAATTGAATAGTAACACTATAGCAGTTAACAAAAAGCCGGCAACTAAGGCCGGCTGATGATGTTATTAAGGTTGGTAATAGATTGGTGAGCCCGGGCCCACCGGCATACCCAGTACGAATACCCAAAGATAGAATAAGCACACCCAACCAACGAAGAAGATCATGCTGTACGGCAACATGGTCGCGACCAGCGTGCCTATGCCCATGTCCTTCTTGTATTTACAGGCCACCGCCAATATCAGGCCGAAGTAACTCATCATAGGGGTGATCAGGTTGGTTACCGAGTCACCGATACGGTAGGCCGCCTGAATGGTCTCCGGCGCATAGCCAATTAGCATCAGCATGGGCACAAAAATAGGTGCGGTGACCGCCCACTGTGCCGATGAAGAGCCCAGGCTAAGGTTAACAAGCGCACACATCAGGATAAAGAACACGAACACCTCGGGGCCGGTCAGATTCAGCGCCTGTAACAGGGCTGCGCCGTTTACGGCTAATATGGTGCCAAGATTGGTCCATTTAAAGAAGGCAACAAACTGGGCGGCGAAGAATACCAGCACAATATACATGCCCATGGAGCTCATGCTCTTGCTCATGGCATCAATGACATCGCGGTCATTCTTCATGGTGCCAACCACGCGGCCATAGACAAAGCCCGGAATGGCGAAGGTGATAAAGATGATGACCACTATGCCTTTTAAGAAGGGTGAGCCCTTAATTTCGCCGGTGGCTTGATGGCGTAAGATGCCGTCGTCCGGGATAACGGTAAAGGCAAGTAATACACCCAAGGCCAGGAAGGTAAGACCTGCCCATTTTAGGCCGCTTTTTTCGCGCTGGCTAAGGTGCTCAATTTTATTCTCGCCGAGGTCGATACTGGCTTCGCTCGGGTCGTATTTGCCCAGGCGCGGCTCGACAATTTTCTCGGTCACCCAGGTGCCAAGGATGGCGATTAGGAATACGGACACGAACATAAAGTAGTAGTTGGCTTCGGCGCCGACCTGATAATCCGGGTCGATCATTTGTGCCGCTGGTGTGGTAATACCGGCCAATAGTGGGTCAATAGTACCTAGTAACAGGTTAGCGCTGTAACCGCCAGATACACCGGCAAAGGCGGCAGCCAAACCGGCTAAGGGGTGACGGCCAAGGCTATGGAAAATCATCGCCGCCAGCGGAATAAGTACCACGTAGCCGAGCTCAGAAGCAGTATTAGAAAGAATGGCGGCAAACACTACCATAAAGGTCACCAGGCGTTTTGAGGCGCCCATCACCATGCCACGCATGGCCGCAGAGAGCATACCTGAGTGCTCGGCAACGCTCACGCCGAGCAGGGCAACCAGTACGGTACCTAAAGGGGCAAAGCCGGTAAAGTTGGTAACCAGGCCTTCGAAAATACGTCTGAGGCCTTCAGCGCTCATCAGGCTCACTACCTCGATAACACCATCGGGATCGCGGCCTTTAGCGCCTTCTGGGCGAGGGTCAATGGCGCTAAGTCCGGCCCAGTCGGCGATGCCGCTGATCACCACGATGGCAACACAGAAAAGTGCAAATAATGTAATGGGGTGTGGAAGCAGGTTACCGAGAAACTCGACGGTCGCTAGAAAGCGATTAAACCAGCCTTTTTGTTGTTCTTGTTGTTCCGGTACGGCGGAGGATACAGCCTTGGTCATACCTTTATTATCCCTTGGTGTCACAAATTCGGACAAAGATACCATTAATGGCCCTTGGGATCATGGTGTTTCGGCAAACTCGCGCCTATAAGCGGTGAATAGCGGTGAAAATCAGCACGGCAAGCACAAGCAAAATTAGGGCTCTTTGCCTATGCTCAGTAGCTTGTTCATAAAGTCAGATTTGTTCTTCTCACTTTGATAATCAAGGTGATAGGTGTTATGAAAGCCAAAGCGTAAAAGTACGCCGCTGCCTTGCAGGTACAAGGTATAGCCATCAAGATCAGAATAGGCGTACAGGCCTTGGTAAAACTTGCCTTGCTCGGTTTGTTCGCCATGTTGTTGAATGCGCTCATAGGCACGGAGCAGGGTTTTACTGTCGATTTCATTTTTCATAAGCTAGATCCTTGCGATAAGGGACAAGTTATAATCTTTGGGTATGTGGCGTACAGCACAAAAATAGGAGTAAACAGGTGCAAGTTCAAGTATTGGGAAGCAGCTCAGGAACACCGACCAAAAGCCGAAATGTGTCCGGCTATGCGGTGTTTCGTGACGATCAGAAGCCCTGGTATCTGGTCGATTGTGGTGAGGCAACCCAGCATCAGATATTAAAAACCAAGCTGGCGTTATATCACCTTGAGGCTGTGTTTATCACTCATAAGCATGGCGATCATTGCTATGGCTTACCGGGTTTAATTGCCTCGGCAGGTTTATCGGGGCGTACCCAGACACTGCGCATAGTGGCACCGTCAGAGGTGCTGGAGTTTGTCCGTGCCGCCATGGCAATGAGCGAATGGACCTTGCCCTTTAATCTTGAGCTTGTAGATTTTGAGGAACTGAGTGGGCAAATCTTTAGTTGGGTTAAGGTTCAAATCTGCCCGCTGCAACACAGGGTGCCAAGCCAGGGCTTTAAATTTATCGAAACCCAAATTCCGCGCAAACTGGATATTGAACGCCTGAGGGCAGAGCAAATAGCCAGCGGCCCCCATTACAACCTTTTGCAGCGTGGAGAGGATGTGAGCTATAAAGGCGTCCTATTGCGCGCTGATGACTATACCTATTTCGCCTGGCAACCCAGGGTGCTTGTTATCTGTGGCGACAATGAGACGCCCAGTTGTTTAGACCCAGTAATTGCCGGTGTGCATTTGCTGGTTCATGAAGCTACCTTTCTCGCCGCAGACTTACAAAAGGTGGGCCCCCATACAGGGCACAGCGATGTGCAGCGTATCTGCGCCTATGCGCAAAAGCAGGCGCTACCGGCGCTGTTACTGAGTCACTTTAGTGCCCGATATGGCCCGGGAGAGGGCATGTCGGCAATAGCCGATGAGGCTAAAGGTGAGTATTGCGGACGCTTGTTTTTGGCAACCGACGGCATGGTAGTCGCGGTGGATAAAAACACCCAAGTGAGGCTAGTGCAAAGTGACTTTAACAAGGAATAACCTAGTATGAGTTCACTAACTTTGTCTTTTGCTGAATTTCAGAAAGTCATCATTCTAAAATAGTGCGTATACCCGAAAAAGGCTTTGCCAATAGTTAGTTAGCTGTATTTTATAGTCTTTTGGAAGACTAAGCATTGTACTGTTTAAAAAGCACACAAATCCATTAATAAAGCACAGAAATACAATAGGTTGAAAATTGCATACATGCACTTTTGTGCTCAAATTTAAAACTGGGAAAGCATGGATAGTGCTTTGATCTGCTCCGAAGTAAAATAAAAAATCTAGCTAAATCCGCTGTTCAGTTGGCATTAATTGATATTTTTATCTAAAAAGAGCTGTTTCTCCGCATTTTTATCCTGAACGCCTTGTTCAGTTACAATTTTGTTCGTTTCTTGTCCATTGATTTATAAAAAGTTTCAAAAATAGCTCAAAAAAAGATCAGTTTTATCATTGAGAATCCTTAAATCACCTTGTTAGAATGCGCCTTCGCTTGGGCCCCAATGGTCCATGAAGTAAGATTCGAAAGCACTCTCGAAACGGCAAACATTAGGAAACTAATGTACGCAAAATCACAGGCCCTAACTGTTGAAGGCAGTGGGCAGCTGGATTACCGAAAGAGGCGCGTTGATAGAGCTCGGTTATTGACTTGGTCATAAAACTGGGAGCTTTCGAAGTGATGTACAAACTTTGAGAGGTTCTAGTAGTGACTATAACGAAAGGCGTCGTAACGCCTAATAAACTTTCTTCATCTGTTTTAAAAGCCTGTGGCCTAGGACTTTTGGCAACTACTTTGGGCTTTACCTCAATGAACTTGTACGCTGCAAACGGTAACGGCGTACAGAGTGCGATGCAGAATGAGCATACGGGCCTTGGACAAGTGTTCAAACAAAATCAAGCTGACACTCAAGCTAAGAAAAATCAATTAGAACAGCAAACCCTAGCGCTTGCCGCCACCATGGGTGAGCTTCGCCGTGCTAACAAGGGCGCCGGCAAGGGTGGCAAAGACAAATTTTCTCCTGCCTTTGAGCAACAACTAGAAGAATTAGTGACTGCCCGCCAGGCCAGCCAATACGCCTTATTACAGTTTGATGCCAATGCCGCATTGCGTACAGTGATGCCAAACGCCAAGCGTAGCGGCATGCCTGCGCATATCGAAGCCAAACTAGCCCAACAAGCGGAGCTGGTGGGTCAACTGGAATTCGTTTATGAAGATCACCATGACACCAGTAAAGACCGCCTGCGTCATTTCTTGGTTACCGAAGATCAGCGTGTTGAGCTGCACTTAGCTAACCAGGCACAGGCTGAATCACTACGCAATGGCGCTAAGGTCAAGGCCAATGGCTGGTTATTTAAGCATGAGCAAAATGACGCCACTGAAAGCTCCCTCGTGATCAGCGAAGAATCACAAATTATCATGCTGCAAGGGGGTGAGAGTATTGTTGACGCCGCTGCTACCAGTACCGCAGTTGAGCCTTTACCTAATACCCTGGGTGAGCAGCGCACTTTAGTGGTTTTGGTCAACTTCCAAGACAATGCAAGTGAGCGCCCCTGGTCCGTTGAAGAAGTTCGCGACATGGTATTTGGTAAAGTCAGCGATTACTATCGTGAAGCATCTTTTGGTAAAACCTGGTTAAGTGGAGAGGTAACGGGCTACCACACGCTGCCGATTGCCAAGACATGTGAGACTCGCGACATTAACACTTATGGACAACAGGCGGCACGCGATGCAGGTGTTGACGTGGGCAGTTACGATCGCTTTATATACTTATTTCCTAAAAATGAAGCCTGTCCTTGGACTGGTAAAGGTACATTAGGAGGGACTCCTTCTCGCGCTTGGATCAATGGTTCATTTACGCTTAATACCATAGGCCATGAGTTTGGCCATAACTTGGGTTTGCATCACGCTAAGCGCCTTGAATGTCCGAGTGATATTATTGGTGGTGATTGCCGTTCGGTGGATTACGGAGATACCCTGGATATGATGGGTAAATACGGAGTTGAGGGTCATTTCAACACCTTTAACAAAGAATTACTGGGCTGGCTTTCTCCTGAACGCGGCGAGATTATCACCGCCCAAGATGATGGTAGCTACCAGCTGGAACCCTATGCGCAAGCCTCACAGGGTCAAGCCAAGGGTCTAAAGGTGCGTCGTGGTACAGATGCGACCACAGGTGAACCCTTATGGTACTACCTTGAATATCGTCAGCCAGTTGGCTTTGATAGCTTTTTGGAAGGCAAAACCGGAATTACCGAAGGCGTGGTGTTGCGTTTAGCAACTGGCTCCGATGCCTCAAGCAGTGAAATGTTGGATTTGACACCTTCAAGCAGTATCTGGGACTTGGATGATATCGCTTTAGTTGTTGGTAATAGCTATACCGATAATGAGGCCGGCGTCACCATTACTACTGAGTGGGCCAATAGTTCGGGTGTGGGTGTGAATATCAGCTATTCAGCACAGCAAAGCTGTATTGCAGCGCAACCAAGCATCGCGCTGGCGTCTAACAGCAGTGTTTGGGCTGCGCCGGGCGAAACCGTTTCTTATAGCGCGACCTTAACCAATAACGACAGCGCCGAGTGTGGCAACAGCAATTACAGCGTTTCTGCGCAAGTACCGTCGGGTTGGAATGCTACGCAACAAACGGTGAGCTTGGCGCCGGGTCAAAGCACCACGGTAAGCTTAAACGTTACTTCAAGCACAACCGCTACAGATGGTTTTTATGATGTCGCTATCAAGGGCGTGAATGCCAGCGATACTCGCTATCAAGCCAGTACTACTGCGTCTTATGTGGTTGAAACGCCAGTGGCGGCCTGTGTTTCGGCAAATCCACAATGGACCTTGTTAAACACGAGCTCAACTCAGGTAGCAGCGGGCACAACGGTGACTTATCAGGGCACACTGACCAATAAGGATGCGGATAGCTGTGCGGCTTCAACATTTGATGTGAAGGCAAGCCTGCCTGCGGGTTGGCAAGCAACTAGCCCAAGTGCGAGTTTGGCGCCGGGTCAATCACAAACCCTAAGTGTCAGCGTTACCTCGGCTGCGGATGCCAATGCCGGTGTGTATGACTTTAGTCTAGTTGCACTAAACCGTGATAATGGCGGCTATCAGAGCTCGGCCAGTGCTACTTATCAGGTAGCGGCGCCGGTGGCCAGTTGTCGTTTGGCGGCACCAAAACTAGTTGTGGCCGATGCGCTTGGCAGCGAAGTTGATGCCGGCACAGTACAACGCTATAACGTCGAGATCACTAACCAGAATCAGGACTGCGGCGATGCGACCTATAACTTGAGCATTGCTACGCCAAGCGGTTGGAGCGCTAGCAACAGCTCGGTTACCCTGGCCAGTGGCACGACTACGACGGTCAGTGTCAGTGTAATGTCAGCGACCAGCGCCAGCGCCGGCAGTTATAACCTGACCTTAACGGCCAAGGATGTAGCCAATACCGCTTATAACAGCACCAATACCTTGGTTTACCGCGTGGCACAGCAACAAAACAATGCGCCGGTTGCCTATAGCGACAGTGTAAGCATGGCGTCTAAAACAGCCATTTACATTAATGTGCTTGGTAACGATAAGGATATCGATGGCGATACCCTAGTAGTTAAGAGTGCGACTCAAGGTGCCAAGGGGAGTGTGCAGGTGCTCAGTGATGGTCGTATCAAGTATACGCCGGCCAAAAGCTTTAAAAGCAGTGACAGCTTTAGCTATACCATTAGTGATGGTCAATTGCAGTCTACTGCGACGGTAAATGTTACTCTTGCCAGCGACGGTGGCAGCGGCAACGGCGGAAATAAGGGTAAAGGCAATAAATAATGCCAGCGCCCAGCTTAGTTCGACAACAGGCAATACCGTTTAAAGGCTAAGTTATAAAAAAAGCGACGGCGGTAGCCGTCGCTTTTTTTTATTAACCAAATTCAATTTCCTCTTTTTATTTGCAGTCACAGTGTTGCAATATTGTCTTTGCTTGAAGCTAACCCCTTTTAGGGCTAGCTTCGAAGAAAAGACAGGGTTTATTACTCTACTGTCACCACAGATACATCAACGATACTTACATCGACCGCTGCGGTATCACCGTCGGTGACATTAACAGTCAGAGAATTAGATATCATGTTGATGTTTTGTACATTGAAGCCAGGTAATAACCGCAGAGGAATAGCGCACTCTGCAGTTGCACCTACTGCAATAGAGGTAACATCACCACAGAAGGCAAAACCTGAATTGAACTCATCGTATTCATAGCTTGCTTCATCATCTAGGATAGTGAAGTCGGCTGTACCATTACCGGCAGCTACGGCTTGGCCTGCAAGCTCAAAGCCATTCACAGTTACTGTATCTACGCCGCCGTTAGCAAGGCGAACGAAAATAGTCGCTTTCATGGCCACTTGAGGTGTAATTTGCAAAGGTACATCTAAGAATTCAACCGTTGCAGTATCGGTGAGTGAATTCAGATTTGATTCGCCATCGGTGATGGTCACATAGGCTACATTCACTAGGTCCTCGCCGGCATCACCGATAACGGCAGCGTCAATGGTACATTGATACGCGTTGGCAGGGCCAACCGCTATGGTCTGGGAGCCATCAAGTACACAGGTGTTAGTACCTGAGGTCGATCTTGGGCCATCTAGCTGATCGTCGGTCAAGCTAAGCAGGGTAATGTCCTCGCCCGAAGTTGACTGATTCTCAATGGTAAAGCGATACACCACATCACCACCGGGTTCGTCTACTTGAGCTAAATCACTATAAGAGCTGTCATCGGCACCCGCTACCTTAACTTCTTTGGTAAACATCACCGCCGGTGGTACATCGACGATATTGACCGTTTCGCTATCGTTGTCGGTGGCGCTATTGCCTTCACTGTGGTCGGTACTTTCGACGGCTAAAACGGTTGCCGTATTGGTTACCGCTATCAGCCCACCGCTTACATCGCGTACAAATTGACAGGTTAAGGTATCACCCACTTCACCAGCTATGGCGAGATCGAGAGACTGGTCGTCACAGGTATTGCCGGATAGATCGGTTAGCAAATCATCAATGCTGCCATCCACATCATCCTCAAGAGACGTAATGGTCAATGGGTCAACGGTACTGAGGTTTTTAATGATGAGCTTGAAGGTTACATCACCGCCAGGTTCATCAATGTAGACCGCATTGTTACAAGCGCCATCGCTGTCGAATGAGTTGCCCATACATTCAAATCCAGGGCCATCTATTGCAAATTTCTTGATATCGATCTCTGGATCCACATCGCGGATTTCCACTTCAACTATGCCGCTACAGGTTCCTGCTACTGGAGGCATGGCTGTTGGATCGCAGTTTGGTTCGCCAACTACATCGTCATTTTTATCCCAAATGAGGGTGCGAATATAGTCTTGATAGAGCTCTGCAGTGCCATCATCTGGGCCGTCGTCATCGTTGATTCTCATCACCGCTATACAGTCTACGGAAGAAGATGTAGGCGTAAGTTGTACAGGCAAAGATGCAAATGCTTCATCACAAGTATGATCTGCATGTTGTGCGAGTAAAGTTAGGTTACCTATGGTTGTATTAACCTGAGTTGATAAGTCAAAGGTGGCCGACACTGTGCCATCTGTGGTTGAGCTGACCTCGTCATAAACTTCTTTAACAAAAACATCAGCTTTTTCGCTTACACTGGTAATTTCTACTTTGTATTTAAATGTGCCCTCAGGCTCATTGGCGAAGTTGTCACCGACAATAGTTTTGGTAATTGTAGGTGGCTCAGGTTTGATAAAGATAGGAATATTCAAAGTGTCGCAATTACACTTGGATTTTGTATTAGGAACTTGTCCTGGGAAATCGCCATCCAAGGTACAATTATCTCGCTCCTGGTTATCCCAGGCTGCACAGTAATGAAAATCGGCCTGGCCGTCATCATCGTTATCCTGACACAGCATGGTCATAGGTTGTTGTAACAAGGTGTAAGAATCACTGCCATACGCCTTGGTGATGTCGGCACAAACGTCGCCGTCAAGTTCGGCATAGGTTTGCCCTGTAGCCGTAGCATACTGAGCATCCGGTAAAACAATCGAGCAATAATTAGGGAAGACCAAACTATTGGGGTTTTCACCGGCACCTAGTTCTATAGAGACATCATCTGGCGACTGATCGGTTAGGGGCAGATAAAAGGTGGTGTCATAGCGTTCATTGGCATTGGTTCTAATGGTGACATCCGCATTAAACATCACCAAGTCGCCTTCAGCACATTCTGCAACGCTGGGGTTTTCTACCGCTGTGATCTCCACATCATTTGCTTGACAGCCTAACGTGTCCTGCGGCAGTGAATTTTTAGGTACCTTAAGATAGGCATCCGCCATACAGAGCTCTCTGTCTAGCCCTCCGAAAATACCATCATTATAAACTTCCTCGGCGTGTGCGGGTGTGGTGCTAATGCCATAAAGGCTAGCGGTGCTTATCAGGGCGACACCCAGGGCTCTGACAAGCTGCTTACAGTTAAATCGTTTCATAATCATGACCTCAGTCAATCGTTAATATTGATAAAACGTATGTAAGTGCGGCACTTTTAACTGCGGAATAAGGCTGGATTTCTCTCAAGTGTCCACTTTGCTTTTTACTACTTGTTTCGGCGTTTTTGCCGTGTCTAGCTACTGTCTATGGCGGCCCATATTTAAGTGGTGTCCATAGCGCAGAACCTTATCTAGTAGCGATATAGAGCATGCTTTGTGCCAGTGTGTTATCTAATTGTTTTAAAAGGATTTTTATCTTGCTTACGGGGGCTTTTCCGGGGGGGTGTTGCACAGGTGTAACAGTTTGCTTAAAAAATCGCCTGGCAAAGTCTCACAAAAATAAATTAATATTATAAATATCAATATGTTATTTTTTTTTGTCATTGTTCAACAGCGGGTGAACAGATACGAACACTTTTTCGCAAAGCGTGGGACTCGATAGCAGGGGGTTGATATCGACAATTAGGCCTGTGTAACAAGGCCTTGTCACAAAGAAAGAGAATAAAATACAAAGGGCTTACGCAGGCGTGATGTGATTATTTTCAGGTAAGGCTAAGTAAAGTAAAAATAGCGCGACCTTGGCCTGGGTTGGCGGGTCGCGCTATCTGGGATGGATTATTCGCCGGACTGCTCGGCATGGGCGCTAGCCAGTTCGTTCAGTACCGCGGCAAAGGTTTCATAACTTTGGGCACCGACCAGCAAGGTGGGATTGATAAGGCGTTCGCCTTCAATTCGGCCAATCAAAAAGCTGGGTGTACCGCGAATGCCCAAAGACGTGCCATAACTCATGTCCTGCTCTACCTTGGCCAAGATAGCCTCATCCGCGAGGCATTTAGCAAACTTATCCATATCCAGCTCAAGTTGCTCGGCGCTGCTTTGGTATAATTCATCGCCAAGCTGGCGCATATTGTTAAACAGCTGTTCGCGCATAGGCCAATAGGCGCCTTGTTGCAAGCTACAGTTGGCTGCTACCGCCGCGCCTTTGGCCTTATCATGAAAACCTAGTGGGAAGTCGCGAGCGACATATTTAACCTTGCCATTTTCAATGAAATTGGTTTTAAGCTTGCTAAAAGTATTGTCTACATAGCGCTTACAATAGGGGCATTGAAAGTCTGAAAATTCAATGATGGCAAGGGAAGCAGTGGCTTCACCGAGCTCAGGTAAGGTCCCGTCGATATTGAAGTTTTCCTGATCCGGTAATGTTTTATGTCGCGGTTTTCGTGCATCTTTAGCTATGGTGTGAATTTCACTAACCTGAGCGCCTATGGTCGCGAGTTGTTTTTTTAACTCACTCACTTCTTGTTTTAGTGCACTTAGTTCCTGTTCAAGCTTACTCTCTTTGGTGTTTTGTGCCTCAGCATCACAGCCATTGAGTAAGAATAAGGCAATTATTAAAACTATATACTTGGGTATAAATGTTGACATTGTGTGGTCCTCTGGATTGCAACTTAGGTTGAGTTACAGCTTTATTTTGCACTTCTTAATTAAGCGATAAAAAGTCGTTCGCGAAATATTCAGCTCTCTTGCCGCTGCTGAGATGTTGTAGCCATTATTTCTAATGGCCGTAAGTATTAACTCTGTATCTATCTCTGATCTATGTTTTACTAAATCTATTACCTCTGACTTTGAGTCAGATTTTTTTGGCAGCCTTATACCCAGGTCTTGCTCGGTGATAATATCGTTTTCACTCATGATAATGGCACGTTGGATACGGTTTTTAAGCTCCCTGATATTGCCAGGCCAAGAGTAGGCTTCCATTGCCTGTAATGCCTGATCACTAAAGCTGAATTGATGATTCGGGGGCGTCAGTTTTGTGAGGCAGTCGTTGGCAAGAAGGGGGAGATCACTAATGTGTTTTCTAAGACTTGGGATCTCCAACTGAATAATGTTAATTCGATAGTATAAATCTTCTCTAAAAAGGCCTTCTTCGATGGCATTTTCTAAATTTACATGGGTGGCAAAAATAATGCGACAATCTACCTCGGTCGTTTGATTACCACCTATGCGCTCAATATAATTTTCCTCAAGAAAATGCAGTAAATTTATCTGTAATTCCAATGATAAATCGCCTATTTCATCGAGAAATAAGGTGCCTTTATGGGCCCGTTCTATACGTCCTATATATTGCTTATTGGCACCGGTGAACGCGCCTTTTTC
This sequence comes from Pseudoalteromonas sp. T1lg76, assembly GCF_002964725.1. Lineage (NCBI taxonomy): Bacteria > Pseudomonadati > Pseudomonadota > Gammaproteobacteria > Alteromonadales > Pseudoalteromonadaceae > Pseudoalteromonas > Pseudoalteromonas sp. T1lg76. The sequence goes on along the minus strand of NZ_PQCE01000009.1, from coordinate 34,024 downwards.
ATGGCCAAAAAGCTCAGAGTGGATCAGGGTGGGCGGCAGTGCACCACAGTTTACCGTGATAAAGGGGCCATTGCGGCGTGGCGACAAGGAATGTATATATTGGGCGCACAAGCCCTTACCTGTGCCGGTTTCACCGCCGATTAATATGGTTTCATCGGTACAGGCAACCTTATCCAGGGTCTCTTTTAGTTGCTGCATTTCTTTGGATTCGCCAAAGCAGATGCTGTTGGCTTTGCTCGCTGCCGTACCTAGTTTTGAGCGCAATTTAAGTTGCGCCATGCCATAAATATGACCCAAGGTGTGATCCAGCCGTGCCCAGTCTACAGGGAGGTGATGATAATCAAGAAAGTAGTCGGTAAAGCAATAACTGATATTGTCTAGCAGATTGTCGCCGTCGCGAAACAGCGCTAACCATAACAGTGAGTCCTGGCTGGCCGACAGCTGTTTTACGGCTTTGAGCACCGCTTGCTGTTGGCTATGTCCGACCAAGGCTATAGCAACGTAACAGTTATGCTGCTCGAGGATTTTATAGGCACAATCCAAGCTGTTGGCATGGATAAAATGCCAGTTGGGTAAGTTCGTCCGTGAGTTATTTAAGCATGTTTCATCGGTAAAATTTAATACCAATACATCACGCTCCATGTGGATCGTTGTTGTATTGCGCTTACTCACACTAAACCCTTAGCTATGAGACCATGCATTTGTGAGGTGATTAGCTTAAAGTCTAGAAGAGCTGGGACTATTCGCAAGCCAGCTTTGATGGGCGTTAGCGCATTTTTAAGTTTCTATAATGGGTATTAAAGTTAATACTTTCTCCTTAGGCTTTGTTTATACTGAATTACAGAGGATTTATGCCCAGGATGAGGTGAGCACCTTGACACAAGAAGCTGTAATACGGTGTAACAAATATTGATGTAGATCATAAAAAAAGCCCCTAATGGGGCTTTCTGAAGTCTGCATATTACCGTCTGAATTAACGAGCGTTGGTGCTCTCAAAGATTTTGTCCGCAGAAGCGGCAACAAAACCCGTGTAGATTTCACCGTTTGGCTGCAAATAGCGCAAAGCAAACTCGTAGAAGCAGCTTGGCACCGCGAACTCACCATCACTGAACTGCACCTTGGCATCATCGGCAAGGGTGGATGATTGCTCAAGTAGCACTTCCGGAGAGCCTTTGATCTCGCCACCTGAGGTGTTAAGCGCAAAGCCTGCATCTTTTAGTTTCTGGTTCACCTGTTCAATGGTGTCGAACTGAGCCAGGTGGTTATGCTGACGGTGAAGTGGTTGGCACGATAGCCCCAGGCCGCCATCCAGGCCGCATACTCACTTTCGGCAAGCAGCGCCTTGTATGTTTCATGGCTTACCTGCCAATGAGTGCCCGAGTACAAGAAGTTATCGGCGGTCACGGCGGCTTCATCGATTTGCTCAACCATCTCATGAACGACTTTTTGTAGCTCTTCAGAGCACTGTTCAACTAATAGCTCAGAGATAAACACCTTAGGTTGAGTTGGGTCTTCATGTTCGAAGTGCTTAGCGTACAGCTTTTTCGCTTCGAAGTGATACTCACCACACTCTTTGTAACCCACGGCTAAAAAATGGGCGGCTAGTTTTTCCAGGCCTACTTTAGGCAGGTTGAAGGTACGCAGGGCAATATGATCATTGATCACATCATCTTGCTGCGTTGAACCTAGTAGCTCGTGAACCTTTACCGCTGAAGGTGTTACTTCAAGGTAGTTGTCCCACAGCTTTTCAAATAATGTATTTACATCGTTATGCATGTTTTTTCCTTAACGCATGTGCGCGTGAATTATTCTCTATTAAAGCATTAAGCCCGGCGCTAATTTTTCTGGTAGTGTGCTTTTCGGCGCTTCCACAGAAGCCACAGGATAAGCACAGTAATCTGATGCATAGTAGGCACTCGCACGATGGTTGCCACTGGCACCGATACCACCAAACGGGGCGGCACTTGAGGCCCCAGTGATTGGACGGTTCCAGTTAACAATACCGGCGCGAATGCGCTTTAAGAAATAGTCATAGTCGGTTTGCGAGTCGCCAAGCAGACCCGCAGATAGACCGAATGAGGTGTTGTTGGCCTCATCAATGGCCGCATCGAAATCACTGTAGCGATACACTTTTAACAGTGGGCCAAAGTGTTCTTCATCGGCCAGGGTGATGTTAGAGACATCGACAATACCTGGGCTAACAAAGCCGGTGTTCTCATCTAGATGTTTCATCTCTAGTAGTGATGTTGCACCTTGGGCTACTAGCTGCTCGTAGGCCGAGCGCATGCCCGCCGCCGCTTTTTTGCTGATCATGGCGCCCATAAATGGTTGCTCTTCGGCAAAGCTGTCGCCAATTTGGATGTTTTTAGTCACTGCTACCAAGCGCTCAAGAATGGCATCGCCTTGCGCACCTTGCTCGATAAACAGACGACGAGCACAGGTACAACGCTGGCCAGAAGTAATAAAGGCAGACTGCACAATATCGTGTACCGTGGCGTCAATGTCGCTCACCCCTTTAATGATCAGCGGGTTATTGCCGCCCATCTCCAGTGCCAGAATTTTGCCCGGATGACCGCCAAACTGCTGATGCAGTAAGTGACCGGTTTGCGAGCTGCCGGTAAAGAAGAGGCCGTCGATATCCTGATGTGAGGCCAGGGCCTTACCCGTTTCTATCTCACCTTGAACCAGGTTAATCACACCTGCAGGAAGGCCGGCCTTGAGCCAAAGCTCCAGAGTGTGCTGTGCAACCTTAGGAGTAAGCTCTGAAGGCTTGAACACCACGGTATTGCCCGCAAGAATAGCCGGTACTATATGACCGTTTGGCAGGTGGCCTGGGAAGTTATAAGGGCCGAATACCGCAACCACACCATGAGGCTTGTGGCGGATAAAGGCTTGAGCGCCAGGCATGGGGTTTTCAACCGTACCGGTACGCTCGTTATAAGCCTTGATTGAGATAGCAATCTTGCCTGCCATAGCACCCACTTCGGTGCGTGTTTCCCACAGTGGCTTGCCGGTTTCTTCGGCTATGGTGGTCGCTAACTCTTCGCTGTTTGCTTTAAGCTGATCGACAAAACGCTCTAGTAGCGCGATACGCTCACCAAGCTCGGTTTGTGCCCAGTCGAATTGCGCCGCACGGGCGCTTTTTACCGCTGCGTCTACCTGCTCGGCACTGGCGCCTTGGCCTTGCCAAATCTCGGTATTTTTACTTGGGTTGATGGATGAAAACGCCGGGCCTTGACCCGCAACCCATTGGTTATTAATTAATTGCACTTGCATAGTCATTCCTTAACGACTAGAGAGCGCGAAAAAGCGCACTGAATCACCTTGGGACACCCCAAGCGCTTGTGCGGTTTGCGCATTTAAATAAAGTTGATGTTTGATATCGCAATACTGTACGGCATCGCTAAATATAGCCCTGAACTCGCTGACTTTGTCATTACATATCGCCCAGGTGATGCCTTGCGGTCGCAAATCTTCTTTGATCAATACCGGACACACCTTGGATTGGCGCACCGTGGCTATATTGCCTAGCTTGGCTTCTACCGTTGGACCCGCATCGAACAGATCAACATAGCCGCGGTGCTCAAAGCCTTCACGCTGCAATAAGCGCAGGGCAGGGGCTGTGTTTTCATGCACTGCACCGATCACGGCTTGTGCTTCTGGGCTTAACAGGCTGACATAAATCGGATATTTCGGCATCAGCTCACTGATAAAGGTTTTATCCCCTAAGCCCACCAGGTGATCCGCCTGAGGAAACTCAATGGAGAAAAAGTGCTGCTGTAGCCATTGCCAAAACGGCGAATGTCCTTGCTCGTCGCTCACCCCGCGCATCTCGGCGATTATGGTGTCGCTAAAACGGTCACTGTGCTCGGCCATAAATAAGAAGCGAATTCGCGATAGAAAACGCCCGGTTAAGCCTTTGCGGTGGTCTTCGCGTAAAAACAGCGTACAAATTTCCGAGCAGCCGGTGTAATCGTTACACATGGACAGGGTTTCAACCGAGTTGTAAACACCTAGGCTGGGGCTGTGATGCACTGAGGTTGACAGCCGATAGTGGTATAAGGGCACAGACATGCCCACCGCAGCTTCAATGCCCGTGGTGCCAACTATCTGGCCGCTGTAGGTATCTTCTAACACGAACAAATAGCCTTCATCCCCAGGGCCATTGACCTGCTTGTTGAAACTGGCCTCGGCACGGGCGATTTTAGCCTGTAACTGCTCATCATCCACGGGCAGGGAGGTAAAGCCGTGCCCTGACTCGGTGGCAATTTGTTTTAAAGCGGCGAAGTCATCGCCGCATATAGGTCGTAAAACTAGCATAAGATTAGTCGTCGCCAGCTACTGTTATTTAGCAGCAACAACCTGAGCAACCGCTTTTTCAAAGCGCGCCAGACCTTCTTTGATATCCGCTTCTGGAATAACAAGAGAAGGAGTAAAGCGTACCACATCCATGCCAGCGACCAGGCTCATTAGGCCGTTGTCCATAGAGGCATTAAGGAAATCACGGGCGCGTCCCTTGTAATCTTCGTTCAGTACTGCACCTAGCAATAGGCCTTGACCGCGTACTTCACTGAAGACCTTGTATTTGTGGTTGATGGCAGCCAAGCCGTCACGGAATAGTTGCTCACGTACCTTAACGCCTTCGAGCACTTCTGGGGTGTTTACTGTGTCGAATGCGGCTTCAGCAACGGCACAGGCCAGCGGGTTACCGCCGTAGGTAGAGCCGTGTGTGCCTGGCTTTAGGTGCTCGGCGATATCGGTGGTGGTCAGCATGGCGCCGATAGGGAAACCACCGCCCAAGGCTTTGGCTGTGCTTAGGATATCAGGCGTTACACCTAGACCTTGGTAAGCGTATAGGTGACCTAAGCGGCCAACACCGGTTTGTACTTCATCGAAAATAAGCAGGGCATTGTGCTTATCGCACAGTTCACGCACGCCTTTAACGAAATCTGCTTCAGGGGCAATGATGCCGCCTTCACCCTGCAGTGGTTCCATCATCACCGCACAGGTGTTGTCATCGATAAGTGATTTGAATGTTTCCAGGTCGTTGTAATCACAGTGCACGATATCGCCCGGCTTAGGACCGAAGCCGTCAGAGTAAGCGGCTTGGCCACCTACGGTTACGGTGAAGAAAGTACGACCGTGGAAGCCTTTATTAAAGGCGATGATCTTAGATTTTTGTGCGCCGAATTTATCCAGTGCCCAACGACGAGCCAGTTTTAGCGCCGCTTCGTTCGCTTCGGCACCTGAGTTGGCGTAATACACTTTTTCGGCAAAGGTGGCATCGGTTAGCTTTTTAGCCAGGCGCAGCGCAGGCTCATTGGTCATCACGTTAGCCAGGTGCCAGATTTTCTCGCCTTGCTCTTTTAAGGCGCTAACTAAAGCTGGATGACAGTGGCCTAAACAGTTAACGGCGATACCACCGGCAAAGTCGATAAACTCGTTACCTTGCTGATCCCATACGCGAGAGCCTTCGCCCTTAACCGGGATAACCTCAGACGGGTTGTAGTTAGGTACCATTACTTCATTAAATAGTTCGCGGTTTACTTGCATGACACACCTTTAAAATGAGAGAGCGGCTCGAAAATGGATGGCCGCTAATTATAGTCGATTATTATGGCCCTTATATTGACTACTTAAGCATTAAATTTGCAGTGTCATATTGATAAATTTGCGTATAATCTCTATCAAAATGACGAAATCGGCAACCATAATGACAAATAAACAAGATGAAAAGCTCCTGGCCATGCTTAGAACCAACGCCCGTGCCAGCATCTCAGATCTCGCCCGTGCCTTAGATTTGTCGCGCTCTACGGTGCAAAGCCGTATGCAGAAGCTTGAGGAAAGCGGGGTAATTAAGGGCTACAGTGTCGAATATGGTGATGCCTATTTATCGTCCATGGTGTCCGCCCATGTGTCTATCAAGGTCAAACAAAAGCTCACCACCAAAACCAATATCGAACTTAAGCATATTGATGCCATTACCGAACTCTATGCCATCAGTGGGGAATACGATCTTATCGCCCTGGTGCAGGCGCAAAGTTTAGAAAAACTGAGTCACCTGCTTGATGATATCGGCAATCTTGATGGTGTAGAGCGCACCACCTCCTCGGTGATTTTGGAGACCAAGTTTAAGCGCTAATGGCGTTTGAGGGTTAGCTCACCGTCGATATGCAGATCCCTTTGTGGGAAGGAGATCACTACATTATGGGCCGCAAAACTGGCGCAAATAGCAAAACGAATATCGCTTTTTACCTTGCGTACACTGGCCTCGGCCTCGGCGTTAACCCAGAACACCGCATCGAATATCAAAGCGCTGTCACCAAAGTCTGCAAAAATTACCGTGGGTTTTGGGGTTTGCAGCACCGCCTCGGTTTCACTTAGTATTTCATTGAGCAACTTGGCGACCAGAACCACATCGCTGCCATAGGCTACACCGACTCGTACATGGGTTCTGGCCATGGTGTCGATCAGCGTCCAGTTGGTCACTGTATTTTCAAGCAGTTGGCTATTGGGCACCAGCATGTGCACGCCGTCGCTGCGACGAATACGGGTAGAGCGGGTATTGATGGTTTCCACCACGCCCTTGGCATCACCCACCTCTAGAAAGTCGCCGATGCGTATGGGGCGCTCCCAAATCAAAATCCAGCCGCTGATAAAGTTGTTAATGATATTCTGGGCGCCAAAACCGACGCCAATGGCCACCGCACCTGAGACAAAGGCGAAAGCGGTAAGCGGAATGTTGAGCACTTCCAAGGTGGTGAAAACGATGATAACAACGCACAGCACCAGGTAGATACGTTTAAACAGCAGTGCGGCATCCGGGCCGATACGCTTATTGCTGATTTTTCTCTGTAGCAGCTTGCCGATATAGCGTACCAAAACCCACACCACTAAAATAATCAGTGGAATTTGGATCAGCTTGGCCAGAGTGAATTCTGAGCCGCCGTAACTAAAGACTACGGTCTCTAGCGCCTGTGTGAGCTTTTCGAAAAAAGGGCTATTTAACAAAGTCGTATCCTTTTATTTTTGTATTATAGGCCAATAAGAGCCAAGCCGATTTATTAGTCTATATCCATGGGTTCAAGTTTTTGCTCATCGAGCTTAAATATATAGATATTACGGCCTATGCCCTTAAACTCTTCGTCGGCTATTACAACCGTGTTGTTGTCGTAAAAGGTGACTGCTTCTTTTTGTGTGACTATGCCGAGGTTTACTTTTTCTACCTCGCCGGAGAAAAAATTATCTCCCTGCCAGTTTCTAAACAACCAAAGATCGGTCGAGTCGAGCAGGGCCAGGGTAGAGCGATCCGGGCTCATGGCCGCCGAGGTGACCCAACAGAGTTTCTCCGCCGTGGTGCAGGTTTTAAAGGAGCCGATAAACTCAGCCTCGTAATTGTCGGCATGATTGCCGATGCGATAGAGATTGGTTTTACCATCGAAAGGCTGGGTACGGTTTTTGGTAAATAAGTAGAGCTTATGTTTGTATTCGACAAATGCCTCTAAATCGAAGTTTTTCCGCTCCGGGGTCAGCGGCTCTTCCCACAGCTCCTTGTAGGTGAATTTAATGATCTCCGCAAAGGCCTTACCGGATTTGATGTCGATAGGGTTTTCAATTTTATAAATGGTCAGCCAACGACGGTTATGTTCGTTATTGCCAAAATCCCCTAAAAAGAAGTGACCAAACTCGTTTTGAGTCATGTCCTCCCAGTCGATGTTTTTGGCATTGGTGACTTCGATGCGTTGTTGCACCTTACCCTGTTCATCGACCTGATATAAAAATGGGCCGTCGCCGCCGTCATTGATGGCCCACAAGCGCCCACGCTTATCGAATTCGATGCCGGAGACTTCTCTTAATTGCGGATCTAGGGTCACAAATTTGTGCTGATAAAGATAATAAATCAGATACGAGGCAATCATCCCCGTGACCAGTACGGAGATAATGCTGATAAAAACGAACGACTTTTTAAGCATAACAACACCAGAAGAATCAACGCCCTATAGTATAACAACAGGGTGATGGATATGCTTGTGGGTAAATACAAAAAAACGCGGCCGGGTGGCCGCGTTTTGTAAATTTAGCTTGGCTACTTGTCAAGCTAACATCTGAGCTAGGTCTTATTCGGCGTTGCCATCAACCAGGCCACGACGTTTAAGTAGAGCGTCTGTGGTTGGTTGTTGACCACGGAACTCAATGTAGCTTTGCATCAAGTCGCGGCTGTTACCACGTGATAGCACTTCTTTACGGTAGTGATCACCGTTTTTACGGCTTAGGCCACCTTCGTTTTGCATATGGGCGAATGAATCGGCCGCAAATACTTCGGTCCACAGGTAGGCGTAGTAACCAGCGCTGTAGCCACCGGCAAAGATATGGCTGAAGTAACAGCTCTTATAACGTGCCGGGGCCGGGTAATAGTCGATGCCGTGACGGGCCAGTGCATTTTTCTCAAAGGCGGCCACATCATCGATTTTGGTACCTGGGGCGATTGAGTGCCATTCCATATCAAGCAGGGCTGCAGCAAGGTATTCTGTGGTATCGAAACCTTGGTTAAAGGTGTGTGATTCCAATAGCTTATTTAACAGCTCTTGAGGAATTGGCTCACCTGTTTGGTAGTGCTTGGCATAGTTGGCCAACACGCTAGGCTCGATATTCCAGTCTTCGTTCGCCTGTGATGGGAACTCTACGAAATCGCGCGCGGTCGCTGTACCGGCCAATGACGGGTATTTCACGTCAGAAAATAGGCCGTGAATAGCGTGACCAAATTCATGGAACATGGTGGTTACTTCAGAGAAGGTCATCAGCGTAGGCTGGCCTTCGGCAGGCTTAGGAATATTCTGCGCGTTGTAAATAACTGGCTTGGTGCCTTGCAGGTGGTTTTGACCTACGTAAGCACTCATCCAGGCACCGCCACGCTTACCTTCACGCGCATAAGGGTCAAGGTAGAATAGACCGATAGAGCTGCCGTCTTCGTTGAATACTTCCCATACGAACACGTCTTCGTGATAGGTAGGTAAGTCGTTACGCTCTTTCATGGTGATGCCGTATAGCTTGTTCATGGCGAAGAACAAACCATCGTTGATCACTGTATTCATTTCAAAATACGGTTTAACCAGGCTGGAATCGATATCGTACAATTCGGCACGTACCTTGGCGCCGTAGTATGCCCAATCCCAAGGCTGTAGTTCAAAGTCTTTACCGTCTTTCTTAATTGCCGCTTGAATTAGCTCGGCTTCTTGTTTGGCTTTGGCCACAGCTTTTGGTGCCAGGTCATCCAGCATGGTGAACACGGCTTCAGGTGTTTTTGCCATGCGATCGTCAAGCTGATAATGCGCCCAAGATTCAAAGCCAAGTAGCTGAGCCTTTTCTGCGCGTAGCTGCGCTTCTTCGATGGCGATAGGGCCATTGGTTTTTTGTGCACGTTCAGACGAAGTACGCCATACTTTTTCACGTAGCTCACGGTTTTCAAGGCTGGTAAGGATAGGCTGGCGTGTGGTGTTTACCAGGGTGATCATATAGCCTTCTTTGCCGGCTTTTTCCGCTGCTGCTTTAAGACTGGCGATATCATCTTCGCTTAAGCCTGCAAGTTCGGCCTTGTCGCTCACCAAAATGGTGTCTTCTTTAAATGACTTCATGATGTTTTGCGAGAACTGTGTGCTTAGCTTAGATAGCTCACCGTTGATTTCACGCATGCGCTGCTTTTGCTCTTCGTTTAGCTTGGCACCGGCGCGTACAAATTGCTTGTAGTAGTAATCAACCAGACGCTGATCTTCTTTTGAGAGTGCGTCTTTAGCGTCGTATACGGCGGCAACGCGATCAAACAGGGCTTTGTTTAGGAAGATGTTGTCGCGGTGTTCGGCGAAAATAGGCGCCATTTTGGTGTTGATACGCTGATATTCGTCGTCAGAGATAAGGCCAGACAGGTTAGAAAACGCAGCACGGGTGCGCTTTAGGATAGTACCCGATTGCTCCATCGCCACCAGTGTATTTTCAAATGTAGGCGCATCTGGATTGTTAGCAATGGCATCGATTTCAATGCGTTGCTCTTTGATACCGGCATCGAAAGCCGGCTCGTATAACTCGGTGCCAATTTTATCAAATTCCGGCGCCATGTAAGGCAATGGGCTTTTGCTTAGGAATAGGTTTTCTTGAGCTACCTGCTGTGTTACCGGAGCTTTAGCTGCGGCTTGAGTTTGGTTGTTGCTAGGTTGCTCGCTACAGGCGGCCAATAATGTTGTCGCGCTCAGGGCGGCAGCAATAACGGATAAACGCATTGTTTACTCCAAATGTTGTTAAGGTTGTGTTGTTATGGTGCGCTGGTACAGCGGTGCATGGCGGTAGGCGATAAATCGCGATTAAGGCCCGGTTATGCCCGCAATAATGACCGTGTCAGCAGCGTGAGGAAACAGCTAAGAAAGCATAGTTTCGATGGCGCCGACATCCATGCACTAAAACCACCACATTACTGCGGATAACGCCCAACAACAAGTGACTTGGCCGTATTTACGGGCATTTTGTCGTAAATACCTCGGCTCTGTGTCACTTTTTAGCTCTTTTAAAGACAATTTTGCGCAAGGTTAGGCATGAGTTGAGGCTAAATAGGTGGTTTTATGCACTGCAAGACGCCACTTAATATCACCACTAAATTTAACTACTGAATAGGCATAAGCCTATGTTAGCCTTAGTTTAATTAGATAATGGCGTCGGAGTTAGCCGTGTTTGCATCGAGTTTATTTCAATCCTCCGGGCCCTATCATGCTCTGGTGGGCGAGGGGCGCCGCCCCGATTTGGATATCCTCAGGGGCATTGCGATTTTGGGGATCTTCTTTCTTAATGCCCCGTATTTTATCGACTTTGCCAATGGTTATGTACCACCGCTGCCACTGTCCGAGGGCGATGCGATACTGACTCGACTTTCAGATATCGCGCTGGAAGGGCGTTTTCGTGGCCTGTTCTTAGTGTTGTTTGCTTTAGGGTTAGTGATCCAGTGGCAACGCTGTTATGAACATGAAGCGCCCATTCCTAAATTACAGCGCCGCTTATTGGTGTTGCTGGGTTTTGGCTTCGCTCACAGCCTGTTTATTTGGGCCGGCGATATTCTTATTGGTTATGCGATTGCCGGTTTGCTGGCCCTGCCCATGCTGGCTAACCCAAGAAATAAACTCACTCTACAGGGCATTGCATTTCTGGTCTTTGGCAGTGCCATGCTGTTGGTGCTGGCCGCTTTAAGCAATGAGCCCCAGGTGCAGTTTACCGATTCTCACTATCAGGCCTATTTAGCTCAGTTCGATGGCAACTTTTGGCGCACGCGGGGAGCTAACGCCGGCAACAGCGCCTTGATGCTGCTAGCGTTAATGCTGGCGATTCTTTGGCAGCAACTGGGCATGGTGTTGTTAGTCGTCGCCGCCTGGCGCAGCGGGTGGCTGGTAAGGCCCTGGCCGCTGGTGCATACCCTGGCATTAATCAGCGTTCTACTTGGCTGCGCCTATTTAAGTTCGCGGCAATGGCATGACGTCAGCGCCTTTAACGATGTGTTGGCCCTGGTTGCCAATTCTTTTAGTGGTTTTTGCACCGCGCTGATTGCGGTACATCTCTTGTACCTTTGGTCGTTTGCCGATAATGTTTTGACTCGGGCGCTGGCCAGTGTTGGGAAAATGTCCCTGAGCTGTTATTTAAGCCAGTCGTTGTTTATGGTGGTGTTGATCCACTTTTTCGGGAGCGAAATGGCAACCGAATTTCAGTTGCAGGATTATTTGTTGTTGTCCGCCTTAGTGAGCGCGGTCAGTTTGATAATTTGCCCCTTGTATCTGCGTGTCTTTAAGCAAGGCCCTGCGGAGTGGCTGTGGCGGCATTGGTATCGAGATAAGAATAAGAAAATAAATACTAATTAGTATGGCAAGGAATGCCAGCCATACGGCGCAAATCGACTAGGGAGGGTGAGATGAACTGGCTAAAATCAGTGTTATGGGTAACGCTATGGCTGACAGCTATGGTGTTTTCCGCGCAGGTATCTGCGCAGTTATTGAAACAATCACCGATGCAACAATCGGCAAAGCCGCAAACCAGGGTCTTGCTGATCAACCCGTCTACAAAAACAGATCCTTTTTGGCATCAGGTGCAAACCTTCGCCCAGTATGCCGCAAGGGATTTAAACATACAGCTGAATGTGATTTACGGCGATGCCCATCGTGAATATCAACAGCAAAATCTGCGCCTTTACCTCAAGCGTGATGCCGCTCCGGATTATGCCATTTTAATTAATTACCCCGGTGGCAACGGCGAAACCATGCGCATTCTAGAAGCCGCCAAGGTGCCTTTTATTACCTTAGAGCAAACGCTATCGGTTAGCGAGCGTGCCGCCTTAGGCGAGCCTGGCAGCTCTTTTAAATACTGGTTGTATGAGATCAGCCATGATAACCGGGATGCCGGTTACCAATTGGCACAAAGCTTAATTGCCATGGCCCGTAAACGTGGGATAGCCAGACCCGATGTGCTGGCTATAGGCGGTCATTATGGCGCCGAAACCGACCACAGGGTGCAGGGATTAAATGATTATCTTGGCGCGCAACAAATAGCGCTGCGGCAACTGGTGCATGCGCAGTGGCAAAGTGAGCGGGCGGCGCAGCAAACGGCGCAACTACTGCGTCGTTATCCTTATGCCAAGGTGATTTGGAGCGCCTCGGATGGTATGGCCATGGGTGCGGCCCAGGCCGCCGTATTGGCCGGGCGCAGTATTAATCGCAATGTTTTTATCGGAGGTTTCGACTGGTTACCCGAGGCCTTAGAACGCATTGAAACCCAGCAGTTAAGTGCCTCGGTAGGCGGTCACTTTTTAATGGCCGCCTGGGCGTTGGTGGTGATTTACGACCATGAGCGGCTCGCCGAGCCGCAGCTGCTTGAGCGTCATATTCGCTTTAAGCTGGCCATAGCCGATGAAACCAATGTGGCGCAAATTAAACCCCTGGTCGATCCGAGCAATTGGCTGCATGTAGATTTTAAGGATTTCAGCCGCAGCGAGCATAAGGAGTTGGTAAGCTATCCCTTTGCTGTACAAAGCCTGCTTGAGCACTACTTTAATTCGGATTTTTCGCGGTGAGTCGATTACAATAGGGGCAATATCAGCTAGATTGAAGTAAACATGAGCCAAGCTACCCGCCTTAATAAATACATTAGTGAAACCGGTTTTTGCTCGCGCCGTGAGGCCGATGCGCTGATCGCCGCAGGACGCGTAACCGTTAACGGTCGGCAGCCGCAAATGGGCGATAAGGTCAGTGATGCCGATGACATATTGGTGGACGGTAAGGCGCTTAAAGCCAAACCTAAGCGGGTCTATCTTGCCTACCATAAACCGGTGGGAGTGACCTGCACCACAGAGCGTAAGATCAAAAGCAATATCGTTAGCGCCATTAATTATCCCGAGCGCATTTTTCCCATTGGCCGCTTGGACAGACCCTCGGAAGGCTTGATCTTTTTGACTAACGAGGGCGACATAGTCAATAAGATTTTGCGCTCGGGCAACAATCATGAAAAAGAATACGAGGTGGTGGTCGACAAGCCACTGAATAAGCGTTTTGTCGAGCGTATGGCACAGGGCATTCCCATTCTTGGTACTGTGACCAAAAAGTGTAAGGTGGAGCAAACCGGCACTCAGAGTTTTCGTATTATCCTCACCCAAGGCCTGAACAGACAAATTCGCCGTATGTGTGAGTACCTGGGTTATGACGTGACCAAGCTTAAGCGCACTCGCATAATGAACGTGACTTTGAGCGGTCTTAAGCCCGGCCAATGGCGCCACCTAAGCGAGAGCGAAATGGCGACAATCAATGCCCTGATCGCCGACTCGGGTAAAACCGAAGAGCATTCTCTGCATGCTTCAAGTGTTCAACAACAGCCAAAGCAAGAAGTAAGGGCCGAGTCAGGACAAAGGCCTGCGCGACAACGCCAAGAGCAGCGCCGCGAGGGAGAAAAAGCCCCCCGTGCAAAGTCTTCTCACGATACAAAGCCCGGTGGGAAAAACAGATCTCAAGGTAAGCCCTATGGCCAATCGCCCAGTAAGCCTCTTAGTAAGTCATCTGGCAAGCCAACAGGCAAGCCAACAGGCAAGCCTGCCGGAAAGCCAGCAAATGGCGCCAAAACCAATCAAGGCGGAGCGGGCTCGGCGCCGAAAAAGCGTCGTGTAGGCGGCACGCTCAGTTTAAAGAAATAAGGATATAGACATGAAACCTTGGCTCGTCCCCTTATTTTTATTACTGCTTAGCGCTTGCTCCGAGCCGGCGCGACTCGAGCTAAACAGCGATGCCAAGGTGTTGGCCTTTGGCGATAGCCTCACCGTGTCGGTGGGAGCCAGGCACAGCAGTTATCCTGAGCAATTGGCGCAACTTACCGGTTTAGAAGTGATAGCCAGTGGCGTCTCCGGTGAGCAAACCCATCAGGGTCTGGCTCGCCTTGGTGATACCCTGGCTACACATCAGCCCCGGGTTTTGGTGTTGCTCGAAGGCGGTAATGATTTTCTGCGTAATAAACAGCCGCATTCGGTTAAAAGCAACCTGGCGGCCATGATTGAATTGGCACATCAGCAGGGTATAGAGGTGATCTTGGTGGCGGTGCCACAAAAATCGCTCTTTCTGAGCGATGCGCCCCTGTATCAAGAGCTGGCAGAGCAATATCAGGTCGCCCTAGTTGCCGAGACCCTCAGTGATTTGCTCGGCGACAGCCAATATAAGTCGGACCAAATTCACCTGAACGACAAGGGCTACAAGCTATTGGCCGAGGCCATCGCTGATAAGATTAAGGTGGCAAGATAACTTTATAGCCAGCCAAATTGTTGCCTGCATAGCGGCGCAGGAGCCGAAGCCGTTGCATAGATTAAAGGAGTAAAATTTGCCTCATTGCATTATTGAGCATTCTTCTTCTATCGAGGTAGAAGAGCTGAATCAAAAAGTATTTTTAGGTGCTTTAGAGTCTCGTTTATTCGAGACGGATGGCCGCGATATAAAAGTTAGAAGTATTGCTTTTGAGCATTATCAGACCGGAACGGCTAAAGATGCGTTCATCCATGTAACATTACGCATCCTTTCTGGTCGTAGCGACAGTGACAAAGAATTGCTATCTAGCAGTGTGATGTCTAAGTTGGAGTCCATACCATTAGTTAATGCGTCTATAACAATAGAAGTGGTAGATATAGACCGAAATAGCTATCGCAAGAAAGTAGTTTAAATATAACAGCTGCTTTGGCAGTTTTGCTTTATCAAGACCTGCTAAAGCCATCGCTGGACCTTAGCCATCAGTGGAGCTTGCTATTCATAGACATCAAGTGCATAGCTATGATGTCTATGAAGGGCACTATTCGAATGTACTTAATCTTCCAGTAGGCTTCGATAAATCTCCAGTGTCTTATCGACACCTTGCTGCACATTAAACTTTTCAATAACGCGCTTTTTCGCCTCAACACCAAATTTGCTACACAGAGCGCGATCTTTATACAGGGTCATAATGGCGTCTGCCAAGGCTTGCGGCTCCGACGGCGGTACAACGATTCCGGTAACGCCATCTGCTACCAGCTCAGCATTGCCGCCGGTATCCGAAACTATCGCTGGCACGCCATAGGAATTGGCTTCTAACACGGCGCGGCATAGGCCTTCGCGCTTGGTTGTTGGCAATACCACAGCATCACAGGCTGCTGCTACTTCGGGCGCATCCTCACGATAGCCTAGAGCATGAACTCTTTGCGGTTTACCACTTCGTTTTATCATCTCTTGAATCGCTTGCGATTCAGGGTCGGCACCCACCAACAGGATGTCTAGATTACAGTCATCGGGCAGTAAGTGAACCGCATCCATTAAAACATGCAATCCTTTTCTAGGTCTTAGGTTGGCGACCAGAGATATCTTAAAACTGTCGTCATGCAATGGCAGGCCACTGAGATCCGCCGGAGTGTTTTGATACCAGGACTGGTCATGACCCTTATAAACCGTGATCGCCTTGTCTTTATTTCCCCATACATGTTGCTGTAAATCTTCGGTCACCGCATTCGCGACACAGATAATTTTATCCAGCCGAGGGTGAAGCATGGTGAGGTAGACAGTCGGATCCCAACGTGAAACGTTGCCCGTCTGACCGCGATAGGCTATCACCTTAGCCTTAGTGCCAATGGCTGCTGTGGCGCCATTACTACAGGCAATATTGTTAAACAAATGCAATATATCAATATCGTTAGCCTTGATATATTCCCTGATTAACTTGATAGTCTCTAAAGATACTTTTTTATCTAAAGCGTTGGTTATGACCTTGATCCCGTGCTGTTCAAAGTAAGGGATTAATGTTGAGCCTGGGTTGCACAGAACCGTTACATCAACGGCGCCACTGTGGTGCAGGCCAATTATTTGTGACGCTTCAGGGCGAATAGGATTAATGTTTTTTCGATTGTGGTGTGTAACCGCTAACAGTTTTATTTTTTTCATATAAATAAAAGTAATTTATTTAATTTAGGCTTAAATCTTATAACGTCAATTAAACAAATAATCCTTGATGAAATTAATTGGCTTAATGTCTGAATTATATAGCTCTTATACAACAAGAACACCTGTTTAATACAAGAATATTGTGTATTTTTTTGTAAAAATGCTGGCTGGGAAGGGTCATTGCCGCAGGGCTGAGCCAGCTCAAGTAACGCCGGAAAAACGCCAGCGCAATTAAAAAGCCAGCCCGAGGGCTGGCTTTATCGTGTTTAGCGCTTATGGCTATGGATGCCAAAGAACTTGCAATACAACACGGGGATCACTATCAGTGTGAGTATGGTGGCAAAACCAAGGCCGAACATTATGGTCACCGCCATGGACTTGAAGAACACATCAAAGAGCAAAGGTATCATGCCCAATATGGTGGTGATCGCTGCCATAGCTACCGGGCGAACCCTGGAGACGCCGGAGTCAAATACCGCCTGGTAAGGGTCTTTGCCCGAGGCCAGCTCTAAATTTATCTGATCGAGCAGTACGATACCGTTTTTAATCAGCATGCCAGACAGGCTTAATAACCCGAGCAAGGACATAAAGCCAAAGGATGCATTCATGCTCAGCAATCCGGCACTGACCCCGACGATGGCAAGCGGCACAGTGGCCCAAATAACCAGGGGCTTACGCACCGAGTTAAATAATAAAACCGTGATCACAAACATGGCCAAATAACCCAGCGGCAAGGAGCCGAAGATGGCGCTGCGAGCATCGCTGGCAGACTCAAACTCGCCGCCCCATTGCAGTTCATAGCCCTTAGGTAGCGTAATGGCTTCGATGTCGCCGCGAATACGGGTAAAGAGTTTGGCCGGAGTTTCATCGCCAAGGAGATCATGATCCGCCATCACGGTCAGGGTGCGTTTGCGGTCGCGGCGCATGATCAAGGGATCTTCCCAATGCACCACAAAGTCGTCCACCACCTGGGTGATGGGCACAAACACCCTTAGTACCGGGCTGTATATTTGCAGGTCGCGCAGGCTTTCCACATTAAGGCGTTCCTCCGCGGGGCTGCGGGCAATAATAGGCAATAGTTGAGTGCCATCGCGATACAGGCCCACGGTTTTACCGCTGACACTGGTCAGCAGCAATTGGTCGAGATCGCTTTTGCTAATACCTAGGCGGCGCGCCTTTTGTTCGTTCAGAATAGGACGGATCAACTTGGAGCGCTGACGCCAGTCATCACGAATATGGAAGGCACCGCCATCTGCCGCCAAGATGCTCTTGGCCTGCTCGCCTAGTTGGCGCAGCACTACGGGGTCGGGCCCGGAAAAGCGTGCCTCGATTTTAGCATCGGTGGAGGGGCCGATTTCCATGCGTTTAAGTTTAAGCTTGGCATCGGTAATATGCGCCTGCTCATAGGCACGCACCCTGTCTATCATGGTGAGGACCGCGTCGCGGTCACGCACGCGCACGATTAACTGGGCAAACGCCGGGTATTGTTTTTCCGGCGCATAGGTGAGCATAAAACGCGGCGCACCTTGACCTATGGTGCTGGTAACTTCGCTGACCAGTTCATCGCTGCGCAGGAAATGCTCCAACTTGGCCACCCCTTGGCTTGTGGTGCGAATATCGGCGCCCTGATAGTGCCAATAGTCGATATAAAACATGGGTGTATTCGAGGCCGGGAAGAAGGATTGTTTAACCGATTTAAAGCCCACCAAGGCGGCTATCAGTAAGAGTAACATTAAGACTATGGTGGTTTTACCGTAATGCATGGCGCGGCTAAGAACAAACTTATAGGCGCTAAAGAGCACACCCTGATAAGGGTCATCGGCGCTATTATCGTCACTTTGCTTTTGTCTAAACATCATATCGGCGAAAAACGGCGTTAGGGTAATGGCGGTTACCCAGCTAAGCAGCAAGGAGATAAACAAGACCCAAAACAAACTGCCGGCAAATTCACCGCTGGCATCCGAGCTCAGACCGATAGGCGCAAAGGCGGTAATGGCGATTATGGTGGCGCCAAGCAGGGGCCACTTGGTTTGACCGACTATGTTAACCGCCGCCTGCAACTTGGTCTGTCCGCGTTTAAGGTTAATCAGAATGCCTTCGGTGATCACTATGGCGTTGTCGACCAGCATCCCGAGGGCAATGATCAAGGCGCCAAGGGAAATGCGTTGCAGGTTAATGTCGAACAGGGCCATAAAAATAAAGGTGCCGAGTACGGTAAGCAGCAAGATGCCACCGATCAGCAGGCCACTTTTTACACCCATAAACACCAGCAGCACCACTATGACTATGACCACAGCTTCAAACAGGCTGAGAATAAAGCTTGAGACCGAGCTTTCAACCTCTGCCGGCTGATTGTAGATGGCATCGATTTCCATGCCGTGTGGACGCTGGTATTCAAGGGTTTGCAGATGATGCTCAATACGTGCGCCGACATCGACCACATTGACGCCACTGGCGAAGGAAAGGCCAATAAGTAGCGCCTGTTTTTCGTTGTAACGCACGATATGGCTGGGCACTTCGGCATATTCGCGGTACACCCGGGCGACATCGCCAAGATAAATAAGCTCACTGGCACCTGGGCTGGAGATAAGCAGGTGCTCAAGCTCGGCGACATCATCGAATTCGCCGGTGGGGTGCAGGCGAATAGACTCACCATCGACCATAACGCGGCCTGCATTGGAAACGGTATTTTGCGCCTGCAAGAGGGAGTAAATATGATTGGGGCTAAGTCCAAGCTGGGCCAGTTTATGGGTCGACATCTCGACTATCACCTGGCTTTGTTGCTCGCCGGCAACCGTTACCTTGCCCACGCCTTCCACCAACACCAGCTCACGTTTTAAGAAGTCGACATAGTCTTTAAGCTCGTCATAGGAATAGCCATCGCCGGTTAAGGCCAGGGTTACGCCGTAGACATCGCCAAAGTCATCGATCACCTTGCTGGGATACACACCCGGTGGCATGGATGAGGATAAGTCATTGATCTTTCTGCGTAGCTCATCCCAAATCTGTTTAAGGTCTTCCTTGCGGTAGGTGCTTTTCATCTCCACCGTGATCTGGCTTTTGCCATTGGAGGAAATGGAGGTTACATAATCCACATAGGGCAGCTCTTGAATCGCATTCTCTATGGGGTAGGTTACTTCTTCTTCCACCTGACGAGGGGAAGCGCCGGGGTAGGCGGTGATCACCATGGCTTTTTTCAGGGTGAATTCCGGATCTTCCAATTGCCCCAGAGATAAATAGGAAAAGATGCCGCCAAGCAGCAAAAACAGCGCAAACATCCAACTGATAACTTTGCGCTCGATGGCCAGTGCAACCAGATTCATTTACAGCCCTCGCTCTTTTTGCCAAGGGCGTACCTGCATGCCTTCTTGCAGGTAGTGCACGCCTGCGGCGACCACCTGCTCACCGGATGCAATGCCAGAGCGAATTTCTATGCCGTCGCGGTGCATTTGTCCGACTACCACGGCACGCTTATGCACTTGTGCGGTTTCGCTGTTATAAACCCAAACATAACAGTTGTCCTCGGCTTCCTGCTCAGGGTCTGAGAACACCGCCTCGGCGGGCAGTTTATGCCAGGCTTTCACTTCTTTGGTGATCTTGCTGACATCGATATACACGTGTCCCGTCATGCCCGCCAGCAGATTAAAGTCTGTTGGCACCGGCAGTGAAAACACCACCTTGTAGGTGAGGGTGGCAGGATCCGCCTGAGTATCGTATTCCTTGATGCTCAGTTGATAGGATTTATCCGGGAAGCCATCGAAGATCACCGTTGGCTGATAGAGAGTGTCTTTATTGACTCGGGCGACCAGCTTTTCCGGCACCTGAATTTCCACATCCATCAGATCCCGAGTTTCCAGGCGTAAAATATTCTGTTTGGCCTGAATGTTTTCAAAGTTTTTTACGAACACCTTGGCCACTGTGCCGGCAAAGGGCGCCCTTAACTCGGAATTCTCTAAATTGGTTTTGGCAATATTAAAAGCTGACTCGGCCACCCGGGCGTTGGCCACGGCCTGATCCAGCTCGGCACGACTGGCAATGTTTTTGTCGAATAAGGCCTGCACCCGCTCTAATTGCGAAGTTGCCAAATCATAACGGGCCTTGCGTTCATCGTATTGGAGTTGGAAGTCTTGAGGGTCGAGTTTGGCCAGCAACTCACCTTTTTGCACCTGTTGACCAG
The DNA here is from genome assembly GCF_002964725.1 of Pseudoalteromonas sp. T1lg76. Classification (NCBI taxonomy): domain Bacteria; kingdom Pseudomonadati; phylum Pseudomonadota; class Gammaproteobacteria; order Alteromonadales; family Pseudoalteromonadaceae; genus Pseudoalteromonas; species Pseudoalteromonas sp. T1lg76. Next base: position 13,390 of record NZ_PQCE01000009.1, on the reverse strand, counting down.
CCAGCACAGGAAACTCTAACAGTTCGCCGTTTACGCGAAAGGCCAGATAAGAGCCCTGGTGTGCCACCACCTCGGCGGGGAAACTGCGCATCATGCTCTCATCACTGTGACCCACCGTAAGTAGTTTAACTGGACGCACAGGCGCGGGTTGCTTGCTTTGCTCGGTCGGTTCGCTACAGCCAACAAGTGCTGCGCTAAGGGCTAGCAGGGTGAAAGAAAGGATACGCCGCATAAATTTTAGACTCCCAGTATGATCTTAATGATTGGAATTGTGGCCATTATTGCTACACAGACTACTGCAGGATAAGATAAAATTAAAATTATAAATATCTTTGAACAAGATTAGATTTACTTATGAAGTTAGCATGGCTCCAGGTTCTTGACGTACTCTCGCGCAGCCGCTCTTTAAGCGAGGCGGCGGAACAATTACATAAAACCCAACCAGCCTTGACCATGACGGTCAAAAAAATCGAAGAAGCGGTGGGCTTTGCCGTGGTTGACAGAAGCGGGTATAGGTTTTCCCTGACCGAGCAGGGACAGGCTTATTGTCGCCGCGCCCAGTACCTGCTGCGGGATTTACAGGAGCTCAGCGCATTTGGCAGTGAGCTGGCCAATGGCAATGAGCCCTTGCTTCGTTTGAGCTACGAGCAGGTGTGTGTCGGCAAGGAGCTCAGTGCCATACTTAAAGCCTGTTACCATGAATTCCCCCACACCGATTTTGCCATCGACAGTGGTAAGCGTTTCAGTGCCCTGGAGCAGGTCAACAGCGGTCAGTCGGATTTGGGTATCGGCCCTTGGTTCGATATTTTCCATGCCACTGGTGATTTGGAAAGCATACCCGTGGGAGAAATTCAGGTGGGGCTGGTGGCCTCGCCACAGCTTATCAGCGAGCCGCGCCTTAGCTACAAACAATTGCAGCAATACCCTTGTGTCGCCATGTATGAAAGCGATATGCCCTTTGAGCATGGGCGCATGCCGTTTTTAAACCAGGTCGCCAAGCTTAAGCTTGATGACATTTTCGCGCTGCGCTCGCTCTTGCTTAACGGCGCAGGTTGGGCGCTGATGTGCTTGGATTTATGCCGTCAGGAAATAGATTCAGGACAACTACAGGTGTTGACGCTCAGTGACAGGGAGCACTCCTTTAGAGCACAAATTCGCGCCTTTCGACGTCACTCGGCGCATCATGGGCCGGTGGCTCGCAGTCTATGGCAACGTTTGGAGGCCATTGCCCATGGATAAAAAAACCATGATCTATCAGGTGGTGGCTGCCATTCCAAAGGGCAAAGTATGCAGCTATGGCGAGGTAGCAAAAAGGGCGGGTTTACCCGGTTATGCCCGCTTTGTGGGTCATACGCTAAAGACATTGCCCTTTGGTTCACGTATTCCCTGGCACCGGGTGCTCAATAGCCAGGGTAAGATTTCCTTTCCAGAAGGCAGCGATGGTTTTATGCGCCAACAACAAGCGCTGTTGGCCGAAGGTGTGCTGGTTACTAATGGCAAGGTGAGTATGAGCAAATTCGCCTGGAAGTTATAACCCCTAAATCACATATAAATAAATGGCGAGAAAGTGGCACAGGCAGGCGGCAAGCACAAAAACATGCCAAATAGCGTGGCTGTATTGGCGATGCTTGGCGCTATAAAATACCGTGCCCAGACTAAAGATCACCCCACCCAGTACCAGCAACCAAAGTGCCGGTCCCGGCAAGGCCAGATACAAGGGGTAGACGAAAGCCAGTGCTATCCAGCCCATGATCAAGTAAGTGGCCAGTGACACCCGAGGGCGCGGCACCTTGGCGCAGAGCTTAAAGATCACCCCGAATAATGCCAGACCCCAAATACACAACATTCCCGCCCAGGCCCAATAGCCACCCAGCGCCAACAGCAAAAAGGGCGTATAGGTTCCGGCAATTAATAGGTAAATGGCGCTGTGATCCAGCTTTTTTAAAATTGCCTTAATGCTGCTGCGACTGATGGCGTGATAGCAGGTGGAACTGACAAACATCAACAATAAGCTGGCGCCGTAAATGGTCGAGGAGATGATTGCCGTGGTGCTTTCACTGATCATCAACATGGCCACCAGGGCGCCCAAGGCTAACAGGGCGCCAAGTCCATGACTAAGCCAGTTAATTTTTTCTTCTGCTGCTGAGTAGCTGCTTATTTGCATAGGGCTCACTTTGCTTTTGTTTGCTGGGTTCGATGGGTACAAGCCAGACTATAACTATTGAGCGTACACTTGTACACCGAAAATTCATTGCAAATCCACTGTGGTTAAAAACACAAACTCACCTGTTAAAAAAGCTATTTTTTGGTCAATTCAGTTTGGTTGTCAATTCCGCGTATTTAGAAAAATAAATTTAAATTATTAAAAAACAACAAGATAAAAAATATTTTTACCTTGGCACAACCTTTGAAATAGATATTGCGACTAACTTAATGACACGTTAACAGGCACACAACAGGACAACCATTATGAACACATTTACTAAAGCAGCAATCCTAGCAGCAAGTTTAACCCTAAGTATGGGCGCTCATGCCAACAGCCTAACCGACGATATTGAACGTGCGGTTAAAGAGGCGGCCAACGAGGCATTTGCAACTCTGATCAGCACGCAAAAGGCGGCGCTGAGTAAAGCAACTCAAGCCATGTTTGAAAGCAATGTGCAAGAGCTGCAAAGTCAAGGCGAAGCGAAATCACAAGCGCAACCTGAAGCACCAAAAAAAGGTGATGACCATGACGCTTAATTTGGCACTGTTAGGCTTGATGTTATTGCCCGTAGCCAGCTTATTTGGCACTTACCTGGGCTTAAGCTTCTGTCGTCAACTCGGTTGGTGGGCTAAGTAGTACCTACCACCGAGCCCTTTTCGGCAAATCCTTTGTGTCTTCTATAGGCCGGCCCCTTTGCCTTTAGGCCGAGCACAATTATAGTCAAACCAAGCCTTACTCACATCCTTTCTAAATTTCCTACTTATTGATTACTAACAATAAACAATGGATTTTTTGTTCATTGCCTTTGCTCAATATCAGCTTCTTCGCCATACTGGTAAGTATCTAATAAATAAGTGATCCATTGCTCGCCAGTGGACGTATTGGTCGCTATCAATCCTTTAACTGAGATAGCAGATGGCCTTGCAAATAACGTCCAATGTCCCAAATCGGCGGCAATACTCACTGCTTTCCCACAAGGTGGAAGAAAGCCAAGGTGAAGGACAAAACATGATGTCGTCAACCGAGCATCTAAGCGATGCCTTGGTCAAGGTAGCCGTTGAGCGTGATAAAGCCGCGTTTGCCAGCTTGTTTGAATATTTTGCACCCAAGATTAAACGGTTTGGCTTTAAACAGTTTAATAACGAGGCGGCGGCCATGGAATTGGTGCAGGACACGATGACCGCGGTGTGGCGTAAGGCGCACTTGTATCATCCAGACAAGGGCGCGGCGACCACCTGGGTCTATACCGTCATGCGTAACGCGTCGTTCGACGCTTTGCGTAAGATGCGTAGCAATAAGGAAGATAACCTCAGTGAAGACATTTGGCCGACCTTGCAAAGCATCGAGCCAGCTGAATTTGATGACCACCTCGAAACTCAGTTGTTACTAAAACACCTGGACAAACTACCGCTGGCGCAGCGTGAAGTGGTGCAGGGGATTTATTTTCAAGAGCTCTCTCAAGAGCAAATGGCGCAGCAGCTAGGCGTCCCGTTGGGTACCGTGAAATCACGGTTACGATTGGCTTTAGCTAAGCTTAGAACTTACCTTGGAGCAGAGCATGATTAAGTATCACCCCAACTCAGAATTACTCCTGCAATATGTGCAAGGGGCGTTACCGGCTTCCATCAGCGTGGCGATTGCGGCGCACCTGGAGCTCTGTGCTCACTGCGCCGAACACACTGACACCCTTGAGCAGCAATGTGCCCACAGTGCATTTGCCGATGAGCAAATTGAGGCGTCGGAGCTCGCGTATGAGCAAAGCCATAATGAGGATGCTTTGGGCGACGAGTACGCCGCCATGCTAGCGGACATCACCGCCGACGATCTGCGTGACGATTTCAGTATTGCCAGCTCCAAGGAGCTACGCTTTGGCGACAAAACCATCACCTTGCCGCGGGCATTAAGCCATATTGGCATGGGTCGTTTTATGCAAGCGGGCAAACTGGCGCGCTCTCGCCTAGAACTGGACGAGGGCAGCATGCGCACCAGCCTGTTGTATATCGCCCCCGGCGGCACTATTCCCGAACATACCCATACCGGGTTCGAGCTGACTTTGCTGCTCGATGGCAGTTTTAGCGATGAGCAGGGGACTTATGAGCCCGGCGATTTTATGTGGCTTGATCACCGGCATCAGCACACTCCGTACACAGAGCACGGTTGTTTGTGTCTGGCGGTGGTGAACAGTGCGCTGCACTTCAATAAGGGCCTGAGTAAGTTATTGAATCCTATTGGTGAGCTGATCTACTAATGAACCAAGACATAAAAATTGGCATCAGTGCCTGCTTAAGCGGCGAAAAAGTCCGTTTCGATAGCGGCCATAAACGTTCTAACTTTTGTATGGATGAGCTGGCCAGGCATGTGCAATACGTGCCTTTTTGTCCCGAGGTTGCCATTGGTCTGCCCATCCCCAGACCGACGATCAGGCAGGTGCGTAAAGGGGACGTAATCACTGTGTGCCGTCCCGATGGCACAGGTGATGTAGGCGATAAACTGACCGAGTACGGTCAGCGTATCGGCGCCAAATATGGCTCTGAGCTCGACGGTTTTATCTTTTGTGCCAAAAGTCCGAGCTGCGGCATGGAGCGCATTAAGGTGTTTAACGAAGAGGGAACAGGCAACACCGCTGAGGGCGTGGGTTTTTTTGCTGCCCAAATAATGGCAGCAAACCCGTTACTGCCCTGTGAGGAAAATGGCCGCCTTAATGATATGCATCTGCGTGAGAATTTCGTAATGCGCGTTTATGTCTATCACAGCTGGCGGCAGTTATGCCGAGAGCCCTTGAGCGTGCACCGGCTCACCCGCTTTCACGGCATGCACAAGTATTTGTTGATGAGTCACAACTATCAGGCCTATCGTGATTTAGGCCGACTGCTTGGGCATCATCAAGGTGAAGGGCTGGAGTCCATCGCCGAGCAATACATCAGTGGTCTGATGGCGGCGTTGAAAAAGCCGGCCAGTCGCAAGGCGCACACCAACACCCTGATGCACTTACAGGGTTACTTTAAGCGTCATCTCAGTAAGGGCGAAAAAGAAGAGTTGCGTGCCGCCATCGAGGATTATCGCCAAGGCTTGGTGCCCTTGTATGTGCCATTGACGTTATTGAAACACCAGCTTAACGTGCATCCCAACCCCTATTTGGCGCAGCAGGTGTACTTCAATCCTCACCCCAATGATTTAAAACTAAGATACGGGATCTAATGGCACCTCTTTTTTGGTTTCGGCGCGACTTGCGCCTATTTAGTAATGAAGCACTGATAGCCGCTCTCGAACAAGGTGCCGAGCATGCGGTTTTTTTTGTCACCGAACAGCAATGGCAAGCACATGATATGGCACCCATACAGCGTGACTTATTGTTGCGTCGGGTTGATTACCTGGGTCAGCAACTGAGTGACTATGGCGTGCAACTGCATGTATTGGCCATCCCCGCGTTTGCCGAGGTGCCATCGGCGTTAATGGGTTTATGCAACACACTCGGTTGCACTAGCGTGTATGCCAATCGCGAGTATGAAGTCAATGAGCGCGCAAGAGACATGGCCTGCGTTGAAGTCGCTGCGCAGATGGATGTGGCATTTCACTTGTTTGATGGTGATGTGATTGCCCCGCCGGGCACGGTCACGACGCAAAATAATGAGATGTTTAAGGTGTTCACGCCCTTTAAACGCCAGTGGTTACGGCAGTACGAATGCACTCAGTTTAGCTTACCCGCTTGGCCTCGCACTAAGACTCAAGGCCAATGGCAGCGTCCCGAGTGCTTAACTTGGGATGGCAGCTCGCACAAGTGGCCGGTGGACGATGAGGCGCTTGCCGGAGTCGTCGAACGTTTTATCGCTGAGAAGTTACCACACTATAGCGAAGACAGGGATTTCCCCGCCATCAAAGGCACCTCCGGACTGAGCCCCTATTTAGCCCTGGGCATAGTGGGCATGAAGCAATTGTTGGTGCAACTGCAATCACGACATCCGGATATTCTGCAAAGCGCTAAAAGTAATTTGTTTAGCTGGGTGAACGAGCTGATTTGGCGTGAGTTTTACCGCCATTTACTGGTCGCCTTCCCACAGCTCTGTAAACATAACAATTTCAATACCAAGTATGACGCACTGCAGTGGCAGGATGATGACGCCGGATTTAAGGCCTGGTGTGAGGGCCGAACAGGTTATCCCCTGGTCGATGCGGCGATGCGCCAGTTACTGCGTACCGGCTGGATGCACAATCGCTTGCGCATGGTGGTGGCCAGCTTTTTAACCAAGCATTTGTTAGTCGACTGGCGTCGTGGTGAGGCATTTTTTATGCGACATCTGATCGATGGCGATCTGGCGTCCAACAACGGCGGCTGGCAATGGGCGGCAAGCACAGGCTGCGATGCGCAGCCTTACTTTCGTATTTTTAACCCCATCACCCAAAGCAAACGTTTTGATCCGGACGGCGAGTTTATTCGTAACTATCTACCAGAGCTAGAAAAGGTGCCGACTAAAGAGATCCATTTCCCGCACCAGTATATGGCAAAAGTGGGAGGGATTGATTACTGGCCGGCAATTGTCGATCACCAAAGTGCACGTGCGCGTGCACTCGCAAGGTTTAAGGTTGAGCATGAGTAAGCGCATTGCCGATTTTATCGCCATGTACCAGCGTCTAGATAAAGATAACCTGGCGTTACTCGATACGATTTATCACCAGGATATTCATTTTATCGACCCGCTCCATGAGCTACATGGCCGTGACCAATTACATCAATACTTCGCCAATCTGTACGCCAATATCAAGGACTGCAGCTTTACCATCAGCGACAGCTTTGAATGCGAAGAGCAGGCCTTCCTGTACTGGACCATGGCGTTTAGCCATCCCCGTATCAAAGGCGGGCGCGAGGTGTTGGTAAATGGTCATAGCCTGCTGCGATTTGAAGGTGAGCAGGTGATTATGCATCGCGACTACTTTGATGTCGGCCAGTTGCTTTATCGCAACCTGCCGGTAATAGGCGGTTTGATTAAGTTTATTGAAAAGCGAGCGAGCGGCGTATGAAGATATTGATCACCGGTGCGACCTCGGGAATTGGCGAAAGCCTGGCGCTGTTATATGCCAAGGAGCATCAGGTTTATGCCTGTGGTCGCAACGCCGAGGCACTGCAACGTTTGGGCGAGCATGAATCGATTACGCCGCTGTGCTTCGACGTTACGGACTTGGCGCAAATCACCGATGTCACCACCGACGTCCAAGATCTGGATTTAGTGGTGCTCAATGCCGGGGTATGCGAATACATAGACGATGCCCGACATTTTGATAGCGCCCTATTTGAGCGGGTGATCCGCGGCAACTTGCTGAGCCTGGGTTATTGTTTGGAGGCGCTGCTGACCAAGATTAAATCCGGTGGTCAGCTGGCCATCGTTTCTTCCAGTGTGACCTACTTACCCATTACCCGCTCCGAGGCCTATGGCGCCGCCAAGGCCGGGGCCACCTATTTAGCCCGCACTTTGGCCGTTGATTTACCAGATATTGATGTGAGTGTGGTCCACCCTGGGTTTGTGCATACGCCCTTAACGGCCAAAAACGACTTCGCCATGCCCATGGCCATCAGCTCCGAAGAAGCGGCTAAGCGCATTGTTCGCGGCCTGCACAAGCGCCAGGCGGAGATTCATTTTCCCAAACGTTTTACCCTTATTTTGAAAGCGCTGCGGGCCTTGCCCACATCGCTGTGGTTACGAATAGCAAAAGGAATGGTACGGTGAAAAATATCGCCATCATCGGCAGTGGTATTGCCGGATTAACCAGTGCCCACTTGTTGGCCAAAAAACACCAGGTAAAGGTGTTTGAAAAAAATAACTATATAGGCGGACATACGGCCACCGTGGATGTAACCATTGACGGCCAAACGCTGGCCGTTGATACCGGGTTTATCGTATTTAACGACCGCACCTACCCAAAATTTGAAAAGCTGCTGGCTTCGATAGGCATTGGTCGGCAGCCGACGCAAATGAGCTTTAGCGTGCATCATTGCGACACGGGATTTGAATACAATGGTCACACCCTGAGCACCTTGTTTGCCCAGCGCCGCAATCTGTTGCGCCCCAAGTTCTGGCATTTGTTATGGCAAATAGTGCGCTTTAATCGCATTTGTAAGGACATGTATAAGTCGGGCGATTTTCAGCAGGGGGATACTCTAGGGGAGTTTTTGGATCGCCACGGCTTTAATGACTTCTTTCGCCAGCACTATATTTTGCCCATGGGAGCGGCAATTTGGTCCACTTCCCTGAAGCAGATGAATGATTTTGCCATCGACTTTTTCGTGCGCTTTTTCTACCACCATGGTTTGTTGGATATCACCAACCGACCCCAGTGGTACGTGATCCCCGGTGGTTCCCGCGAATATATAGCGCCTTTAACCGAGTCTTTTAAAGAGCAGATAGAACTCGGTGCCCATATAGACAGGGTAGAGCGCAAAGAGCAGGGGGTAGTCATTCACCTTAATGATGGCCGTAGCGAGCACTTTGATGCCGTGGTCTTTGCCTGCCATTCGGATCAGGCACTCGCCCTGCTGGCTGATGCCAGCGAGGCAGAGCAGCAGGTGCTCGGCGCTATACCCTATACCGCCAACTCCGTGGTCCTGCACACCGACAGCTCCTTGTTGCCCAAACGCCCTGCGGCCTGGGCCAGTTGGAATTACCGCTTAGACAATAATGTCGATAGAGCTGCGGTGGTAACCTATAATATGAATATTCTTCAAGGGCTTAGCTCTGAGCAACCTCTGTGTGTCACCTTAAATGGTGATGAGGTTATCGCCGAGGAACATATTTTGCGACACTTTACTTATCATCATCCGGTGTTTAACCAACAGAGTTTGCGTGCTCAGCAACGTCGTGACGAGATCAATGGTAAACAGCACACGTATTTTTGCGGTGCCTATTGGTATAACGGCTTTCATGAAGACGGCGTGCGCAGCGCCGTGGATGTAGCCAAAGCACTAGGAGTCGATTTTGACTAGCGCGCTGGCGTTTGATACGACCGAATTAACGCAGCAGGCTTTGTGGCAAAGCGCCATTATGCTGGGCGATATACGTCATCGGCGCTTTGAGCCCAAGTCTCATCAATTTCTTTATCCGCTTTATATGATGTGGGTCGACCTCGCTCACCCGGAGCAACTGGACGGCGTTCATCCTCTACTGGGCTCGGGCAGAGCCAAGTTACTGCGCTTTAAGCAAAGTGATTATGTGCCATTGCAACAAGGGGACATAGCCACCCGGGCAATCAAGCAACTGCATACGCTAGATAGCAGTATCGAGGTTGAAACCGTGTTTTTGCTTGGGCAGTTGCGTTGTTTTGGGGTGTATTTTTCGCCAGCCAATTTCTATTTCTTTCAACGGCGCGGCGCCAGTGGGTTCACCCATATGATGGCAGAGGTCAGTAATACGCCTTGGAACGAGCGCCATTATTATTTGGTTGATCTCCAGACTAAAGTGAACTTTAAGAAATGTTTTCACGTATCTCCTTTTATGAATTTGGATATGCATTATCACTGGGTGGTTAAAGTGCTACCCAAGTCCTTGCTTATCCATATTGAGAACAAGCGCCAGGAAACCCTGTTATTCGATGCCACCATGCGCCTGCAACGCAGAACGTTGGAAAAACAGGCGGTGAGTGATCTGCTCAAGCGCTTTCCAGCGATGAGCCTTAGCATAGTCAAAGGGATCTACTGGCAAGCAGTTAAACTATTTTTGAAACGAGTGCCTTTTTACGCTCACCCTGGGAAAGAATGATGGATAGAGTTACCGAGGTAAAAATAAATTCAAATTTAAGCTGGAAAACCAAGTTAGCCAAACGTTTGGTGTTTGCAGCGTTCAATACGCTGGAAAACGGCTGTATTGAGATTCATGAGCGTGGCGAGCCGGTGCATGCTTTTGGAGATAAGTCAGCGCAGCCTAGGGCTGTGGTCAAGGTTGTTGACGCCAAGATGTATCAGGCCTTTGCGTTTTCCGGCAGCATAGGCGCGGCGGAGTCTTACATTGAAGGTCACTGGGAATGTGACAATCTCACCAAACTCATTGAAATATTTGTATTAAACCAGGCACAGCTGGATGCCTTTGAGCGTCGCTTTGCGCTGCTGAGCGGACTTGCGTACCGCCTTAAGCATGTGCGCAACCGTAACTCCAGTGCTGGCTCAAAGCGCAATATCGTCGCTCATTACGATTTAGGCAACGAGCTGTACGAGTCCTTTTTAAGTAATGAAATGCTCTATTCCTGTGCCGTGTATCCGCACAAGGAAGCGAGTCTGGAGCAGGCGCAGCAGCATAAGCTTAAGCTGATTTGCGAGCGCGCGCAGCTCAAAGATGGCGACACAGTCATAGAGATTGGTACCGGGTGGGGCGCCTTTGCTATCTATGCCGCCACGCACTATGACGTGCATGTTACCACCACCACCATTTCCGAAGAGCAGCACGATTATGTGGCGAATAAGATTAAAGCCTTGGGCCTTGAAGACAAGATCACCCTGCTGAAACAGGACTACCGTTTACTCGAGGGGCAGTACGACAAGCTGGTATCCATCGAGATGATTGAAGCAGTGGGCCATCAATACCTCGGTGGTTTCTTCGCCAAATGTAACAGCCTGCTGAAGCCCGATGGTGCCATGTTGCTTCAAGCCATCACCATCAACGATCAGCGTTATCATACTTACGTCAAACAGACCGACTTTATCCAGCAGTATATTTTCCCCGGAGGTTGCCTGGTCAGTATTGATGAGATGAGTCGTCATTTGCGCCAAGGCACCGAGTTGGTGATGCACGAACTGCACGATATTGGTTTGCATTATGCTCGCACCCTGGCCGATTGGCGTGAGCGCTTCGATAAAGCCTGGCCACAATTACAGGGGGCAAAATTTAATGCCCAATTTTACCGTCTCTGGCACTACTACCTGGGCTATTGTGAAGGCGCATTTCGTCAGCGGGCTATCAGCACTGTGCACTTAGTTGCCCGCAAGCAAGGGTTTAAAACCAATGACGCAGCGCTGGCTTTGCATTACTAACTTTTTATTGTTTCAAACCTGCTGGTGGGCAGCTTTTTATGCTCAGCAGCGGGCACTGCCGGTAATGGCGCTGTGTCTGCTCATCATGTTGTGGCTGTCGTCAGATCGCCGCCGCGACCTCTATTTATGTAGCACCCTGGTGCTGGCTTTTGTCTGTGAGGCACTGGCCCAATGGTTTGGGCTGCTGCAATTTGCCGACGCCACAGTTCCGGCCTGGCTTTTATTACTGTGGCTGGCCCTGATCCTCACCATCAATCATTCCTTGGCCTTTATTAAACGCCTGCCTTGGTGGCAATGTTTGCTGCTGTGCTGGCTCTGTGCCCCGTCCAGTTATATTACCGCCGCGCACTTTGAGATCTTTGCCTTAGGGGTGTCCTGGTGGCAGTTCTATCTTCTTTATGGTGGCCTCTGGGCCGGTACTTTTACCCTGATGGTAGTGATCAATCGGCACCTTAAACACGTAGTGACACATACGAGTTGATAAGGAGCACAGTTATGAATGCTTGGAAAAGTGTAATCCTGTTATCGGCCTTTGTGCTTGCGCTTCCGGCCACGGCGACCACAGATAAGTGGCAGGGTGTGGGCGAAGGCGTGATGCGCTACCTATTTTGGGATATTTACCGCGCCGAACTGGCGACAGATACAGGTGACTATCGCCAGGGGCAGCATCCCATGCGTTTGTCGCTGACCTATTTGCGAGATATTGAAGGCGACGACATCACCAAAGCCACACTGGACCAATGGCGTAAGCTCGATAGACCCGAGTATGTGCGGGCCTACAAAACGCTACTCAAAGGCTTATGGCCTGATGTTCGCTCGGGCGATACGCTAAGCTTTGTTACCGATGCCAACGGCCAGGGGGCCTTTTACTTCAATGGTGAGTTATTGCAGCGGGTTGACGACCCAGCGTTTAGCGACGCTTTTACCTCAATCTGGCTATCGCCACAGACAACAGAGCCCGGGCTTAGGGCGCAATTATTGGGAGGGCGTCCATGAGACACCTAGTATTACTGCCACTGTTAATACTGCTAGTGTCCTGCAGCGTTAGCATAGAGGATTATGAAGGCACAGAGCCGCAATTCGACTTTAAGCGCTTTTTTAACGGCGAGCTGGTGGCCTATGGCATAGTCCAGGACTACAGCGGTATGGTTACCCGGCGTTTCAAAGTGGATATGCAGGGCTCATGGGATGGCAATAAGGGCATTCTTGATGAGCAGTTTTATTACTTGGGTGGAGAGCAAGATGGTGAACAGAGCACGCGGGTCTGGTATCTGGAACTGGGCGAAAATGGAAAGGTGTTTGGCCGCGCCGATGATGTGGTGGGGCAGGCCGAGGGGAAAGTGGTCGGTAATGCCTTGCACTGGCAGTATAGTTTGCGTATCCCCTATGGCGATGACACCATCACGGTAGCCCTTGATGACTGGATGTTTCTTGTCACCGAAACAAGGTTGATCAACCGTACCGCAATTGATAAGTTTGGAGTCGAAGTTGGCGAAATCACGCTAGTTATCGAAAAACGTTAACAAATAGCCCATTTTTATGAAGTTTTTTCTCAAAAATGTGTGGTTTGCAGTTGCCAAGTCAATAAAAATACTTAAATATAGGTCTTGCTAAGGCAAAAAAAATAACGAATAGGAATCAAACAATGAACAAAGCTCAATTAGTCGAAAAAATCGCCAACGATGCTGAAATCTCAAAAGCAGCGGCGAGCCGTGCGCTGGATGCATTCACTGGTGCAGTAACTGACTCTTTGAAAGACGGTAACTCTGTTGCGCTAGTTGGTTTCGGTACTTTCACTGTAAAAGAGCGTGCTGCTCGTACAGGCCGCAACCCGCAAACAGGCGCGGAAATCCAAATCGCGGCTGCGAACATTCCTAGCTTCAAGCCAGGTAAAGGTCTTAAAGATTCAGTTAATTCTTAATAGTAAAGAATACTGTTGAAAAAGGGCGTTAACGCCCTTTTTTTATGCCTGTTTTTTAGTGCAACAACTCTTGCTGTGAGCTAGTACAAAAGCTCATACTCGGAGGCCGCTGAGAGCGAATTACTGACGGTCACTATACTGCTGAGTTTTATTTATATAAACAAATTAACTAAGACACCCATCTCAAAAAAATTAACTAAGACACCCACTCCAAGATTTCACACTTACGGACTCCTTGACTACACTTTGAGGG